>NZ_FXAJ01000013.1 GCF_900177535.1 Priestia filamentosa | reverse complement strand
CCTTTTTCTGACAAAATTATGCTGTTCCATAAAGTAGATATGTTCGCCATGAAGATAAGGTCATTCGGAAACTCACTGGCGGTAACAGCAAGAAGAGATATCGATTTCTTATATATAAGAACTCTTATGAACATTGGCTTATTTGTTGACGACGGCATCAATATCTTAATTGATAAAGGTTGGTTGGAATCACCGCCAAAAGCGTATGACAGGATTTAATATACAATTGAAACAGCGTGAATACCTTCCAACTTCCAATTAAAAGCTAGTCGAAAATAATTTTAAAAAGGAATAGAACGATGTGGCGAGCAATAAAGAAGCGATTGAACAAGCTGATTATCAATAAGAGTTTTTTGAGAGAAAAAACGCACGTAAAAGTATACTTGAATGTTAAGAAAAAGATCAAATTTGTTGGCATTCAACGAGTTTGATCTTTTATTACTTTTTTAATTCATTTTATGGTAAATAAGCATTGTTGAATTACCTTTAATAAAGAAAAACCCTTTGCTCAGCATTAGCAAAGGGTTTTTACATATTGGGGAATACGTTAATATCATGTCTGATGTTATAGATTTATATACATATATGTTTTAGAGTTGACCCTTTTTTGAGGGGATGACAATAGTGGTTGTGAGAGTTGTAGACAACACTTCCATATTAAATGTAAAGGTTTATTCACACTCCGTTCACATAGGGGGTATATGCTATGAATGTAAAAAAGAGTTTGGAGGAGTTCATGATGAACCTTGCATGGAAAGAGATTAAAAAAAGTAAATTAAGATTTTTAATTTTAGGATCTATCGTTTTTCTTATTAGCCTATTAACGTTTATTATTTCTGGTTTAGCAAATGGGTTATCACAAGACAATGCCGCATTAATTAAAGATTTACCAAACGGACAATTTTATATGAATAAGGATGCAGAGGAAACCTATAATTTATCCAAAATAGATAGCAGGATACAAGATAAAATGTTAAACCAACACAAAGATGCTACAGCATTGTCTATTCAAATGGGATTTTTGAATGATCAAAATGACAAACAACAAAGTGTGGCTTTTGTCACCTCGACTAATTCAAAGCTTTTTAAAAACGTCAAAGATGGGGAAGTCATACTCGACCAATCAATGAAAGATAAAGGAATTAAAGTGGGGGATGTTTTAACAACTAATCAGTTTAGTGGTGAATTTGTTGTCAAAGGTTTTGTGGATCAAAAAAAATTCAGTCACGCCCCCGTTGCTTTTATTAATATAGAGAACTACAAAGAAATGTACAGAGTGAATGAAATGCAATTGATTTTCATACCTGGAAAGGACACAGAGCAGAAAGTAGATGGATTGCAATCATTTTCAAAGAAGGATTTTCTGAATACCATTGCGAGTTATAGCGCAGAACAGATGTCTTTAAATATGATTGTTTGGTTTTTAGTGGTCATTAGTGGAATGTTGTTCGCTATCTTCTTCTACATGATGAACATTCAAAAAATGGGTCTATACGGGATTTTGAAAGCCATTGGTGTAAAAACAAGCGCGTTGTTTAAAATGATGTGGACTCAAATGCTGTTTATTACAGTCATTGCACTTGGTGTATCTATTATACTCAGTCAAGTTTTTAATAGGATGGCACCTGAAGGAATGCCTTTTAGTTTGTCTCTTGCCACAACCGTGCAGTTATCCATCGTCTTTCTGATTATCGGCTTTATTGGAGCTACCCTTTCAGGGATACAAATTAAAAAGGTCGAACCATTACAAGCAATTCAACAAGGAGAAGTTTAATATGAGTTTTTTTACAATGGATAAAGTTAAAAAAGTCTTCATGAATGGAGAGTTAAAGGAAGAAATATTAAAAGGAATCGATCTTTCCCTTCAAGAAGGAGAGATTACAGCGTTAGTAGGGGCTTCAGGATCTGGTAAAAGTACACTGCTAACCATAGCAGCAGGACTTCAGTCTGCCTCCGGTGGTGATATAATATTTGAGGGGGAAAATATAAATACTATGAACCTGGAACAAATTCGAAAAATACGGGCTCATAAGTTCGGCTTTGTTTTTCAATTTGCCCATCTTGTTCCATTTCTCACAGTAGAAGAACAGTTATTGCTGATGCTAAATATTTCGGAATCCAAATTAAAGAAATTTGAACAGAAGAGAGAAATTGATCGGATTTTAAGATTGGTGGAAATGAATCGTCGAAAGTATGCCTATCCGTCTTCATTATCTGGTGGAGAGAAACAAAGGGTCGCCATTGCTCGTGCAATCATTCATAAGCCTAAAGTGCTGTTCGCTGATGAACCAACGGCAAGTCTAGATTCAAAAAGGTCTCAAGATGTTATGTCACTCATACGGGATTTGACGAAGACCTTGAACATTACGACTCTAATGGTTACGCATGATGAAGAAATGCTTTCTTATGCGGATCATATCATTAAAATGAATGATGGTGTAATTTTGCATAATGAAGATTTAACCCCTAAACTCTAGGGGAAGGATCGAAGTTGTACTTTTTTATATGTATGAAATAGTCCTGCCCCATTGTGTAGGACTATTTTTTCCGTTTTATTAATACAAAGTGATTGGATTAAATTTTTATATTATAGGAGTAAATAGTATGACGAACATCTTAATTGTTGATGATGATATTAATATTTTGAAACTTGTAAGTATCCACTTATCTAAACTAGGTTACCACGTCTTCGAAGCAAAAGATGGATTGGAAGCCTTGAAAATTTTTAATAAGGAAACGTGTCATTTAGCTGTTATTGATGTCATGATGCCTTTTATGGATGGCTATACATTAACTAAAGAACTTCGAAAGCAATCTGATATCCCTGTTATTCTTTTGACAGCTAAGAATCAAATTGAAGATAAGGAACAAGGATTTCAATCAGGAACCGATGATTATCTGGTTAAACCGTTCGAACCAAGAGAATTAAGCTTTCGAATAGAAGCTTTATTACGACGATATAATCAGCATTCAAATGAGGCTGTTGTTCGTATAGGGAACACAACGATCAATACCAAAAGCTATGAAGTGCAAATTGGAGATCGAATGATTCTTTTACCCTTAAAAGAATTTGAACTTTTATATTTCCTGGCATCAAGACCTATGCAAGTGTTTTCCAGGAGTAACCTAATCGAACATATTTGGGGGCTAGAGTATGAAGGCAATGAACGAACGGTGGATGTTCATGTAAAAAGATTAAGAGAACGTTTTTCTAAATTAACCAATGATTTTCAAATTAAAACTGTAAGAGGAGTTGGATATTCACTGGAGGTAATCAACGGATGAGGACTCTTTATGTGAAATTTGTAGTCATTACAATTGGAATTATGATCCTAAGTAGTATTCTGGCTTTTTTTATATCGAATACGTATTATCAGCAAAAATTAAAACCGTATAATGATCAAAAAATTACAAAAATGGCACAGTCAATTGTAACATTTGCTGACGAGCATCCAAATGTTAATTTAAAAGAGTACTTAGAGAATATTTCTTCGATAGGATATCAAATTTACCTTGTAGATAATACTGAGGAAGAGTCTTTTTTTGGCGCGCCCTTTCGTGAGAAGAGCCTTTCTGTGTCTGTTAAAGAACAAGTATTAGATGGCGAGACTTACCACGGTATTCTTCATTTTCCACGAAAAACGTTTGTAACGGGATTCTTTGCAAATGAATTAAAAAATACAATTGGTGTTCCACTAAAACATCAAGGAAATAAATATGCTCTTTTCCTTAGACCAGATATTAAACTCCTTTTTAATGAGATGCATTTTTTATTTGCATGGCTGCTTGCCTTAACGATTATACTGAGCATTGTTATGGTGGTTGTGAGTACAAAATATTTAGTAAAGCCTATTTCAAAATTAACCATAGCCACTAAATCACTCTCTAGGGGTGAGTTTAATGTTGCACTGGATGTTACTCGTCATGATGAACTAGGAGAACTCTCCCATAATTTTTTACAAATGGCAAGAAAGTTAGAACAAATGGATGATATGAGGAAGGAGTTCATTTCGAACATTTCTCACGATATCCAGTCGCCTTTATCGAATATAAAAGGATATACAAACCTATTGGAAGATGACTTACTAAGTGTGGAGGAAAGAGGTCATTATATTTCAATTATTAATGGTGAAATTCAAAGGCTATCTACTTTAACGAAACAATTATTACTTCTAGCCTCATTAGATCGTAATGATAATATTTTGAAAAAAAGAACATTCAATGTTGGTCAACAAATTAAGGAATTAGTACGAAATTACCAATGGCAAGTAAGTGAAAATGAGATTATGCTTAGCTACTCTTTGCCAGATATAGAAATCATCGGTGATCCATCATTACTTAACACAGTTTGGGATAATTTATTAACAAATGCCATTAAATATAATAAATCTGAGGGTAGTATTGAAATATCAATCGAAGAAAGAGAAAAATCCATAATGGTCAGCTTTGAAGATACAGGAATAGGATTGAAAGATTCAGAAATAGAAAGGATATTTGATCGCTTCTATCGAGTAGATACTTCACGTACACATACCGTGGAAGGAACTGGACTGGGCCTATCGATTGTCTGGACCATTGTCAAAATGCATGAAGGTCATATTTATGTAAATAGTACAGAAAAAGAAGGAACGACTTTTAGTGTTGAGTTACCTATTCGTTGTTAATTATGAGGATTTGTTATTTATTGCTGATTAAATTATTAATCAGTAATGAATGCCTCTTTTTATAAATTTACAGCTAAATCAGTTTTATGTTAACCGTTGAAGTTTAAATGTAGATATTAAGTAATGGAAAAGTCCGTAAAATTATACTTTTACGGACTGTTTTTCTAGCAATAACGTTTCCCTTTTCTATTAGTGAAGATTAGATTAAAAAGGTTTATTCGTAGGAGTGATAGAAACTAATAATAAAACCAAAATATTCAGGGGGAAACTAATGATTAATAAAGTCGGTCAAATTATGGTATATGTAGAGAATCAAGATGAGATAGTGAAGTTTTGGACTGAAAAGGTAGGGTTTAGTGTAATTTCTGAACAAGATAATGGTCAAGGAATGAGATGGATTGAAATTGCTCCAACAAAGGATTCAGAAACAAGTATCATTCTACAAAATAAAGAATTCGTTGCTAAGATGGATCCTGAATTAAATCTTGGTACACCTTCTTTACTGTTTTTTACAGAGAATCTCGATAAATTATATAAAGATTTATCAAATAAAAATGTTACAGTCGGAGAAATTGTAAATATACCTTCTGGTAGAGTATTTAACTTTGCAGATAGTGAAGAAAATTACTTTGCAGTCATGGAAAAGAGTAAATAACTACCATTTTTATTGAACTAAAGGGCGCGGTTATGAAACAACATTAGAACATGGTCATCAAAGGAACTTGTCCGTTTCTTAAAACACTAGTTAGAATCAACGAACCTAAGATAGATTTTTGATAAAAAGGGGTAGTACCAGCGAAGCTGTCACTACCCCTATTAAAGGAAAAAATCAGCTGTTTAATAGCAGCTGATTTTTTATTGAATAAAACATACGTTACTGCCCCTATTGATCTTTAAGGTTTAAAGCGGTATGTGCATCCTGCAGTCTCACATTTAATTGATCGTCTAAATGATTAGGGTGGTAATATCCATTGGCAGTCATATATTCTGTTATCTTGGCATGTGTATCCACTGCATTTCTTAATTGCTCACGAAGAGCTGATTTAAGTTCAGGTGTAGCTGTTTCCGTAATAGCAAATGCGAGATTTCTGACCGCAGATTTAGATGAAATCAGAAAATCTGAGGCGATTGCCCGTTCTGTCAATCCTCCCATTCCAGCCATATTTTGCAGGATATTAGTCATTGTGAGTCTCCTTCCGTTTTGTAATAAAGGTCTGAAGCTGCTCCAGATCTTGACTTCCTGATTCTAAATCATCAGAAAGAATCGTTTTAAGATCTCCATCAGGAAGCAATTTGCTCATAGTTGCAGCTTTTGTTAAACATACTGTTTTAAATGCAATTAACTCGAGTGTCTCCAATGTTTCATGAAGTCCTAAATATCTTGTCAAGAGTATCTCTCCAATCTTTAAAAACTTCTCTTATCTTGCTTCAGTCAGGAGATTCACATTCCACCAAAAATATCCCATAACCAGTAATATTTCATTGAATAATATTCGCATCATAAAGGAATTTTAACTTTTAGGCAGGAGGTGAAGTCATGGAGAAGGAAATCTTGGCTTATCATGAAACAATGGAAACACATGAGATATTAAACCTGAAAACTGTATGCTTATTGAAATCAAAGCTTATGCAGGGGCTTTGCTTCGATAATGATTTAAAAGCACTGATGGAAAAAGATGTTCAACAGTCAATTGCAGCGATAAATGAACTTAAAGAATTTTATAAAGGGGCAAGAACCAATTATATAGAGTGAGGTGAAAAAAATGGAAATAGATTATTTGGATCCACAAGGGGCTGAACATATGCCAGAAATGGCATATTCAGGAATTGCATTGGAGTTTCTTCTTTCAGTTAAAACGGGCATTCATACATATGCCATTGCATTAACTGAAACAGCGAGCCTGGAGTTAAGAGAGGCATTATACAGACAAATGGAACAATCCATTGATTTACACACAGAGATATCTGAATTGATGATAAGCAAGGGCTGGCTATATCCAAACGATGTTGGCAAGCAAGTTGAGTTGGATCTTAAATCTGCCGACAATGCTTTAATGATTGCCGAGATGAACTTATTCCCGAATGATACGGATAGACTTGGAATGTTCGCAACGCCTAATAAATAAAATAATGGAGGTTAGAGAAAAATGAAAGCTGTCACGTACCAGGGGAGTAAAAATGTCCAGGTTAAAGAAGTAAAAGACCCAAAAATTAAAAATGGCGATGATATCATTATAAAAATAACATCTTCTGCTATATGCGGATCCGATTTGCATTTGATTCATCAAATGATTCCCAATATGCCAACTGATTACGTAATAGGCCATGAACCGATGGGGGTAGTCGAAGAAGTAGGACCGGAAGTAACAAAATTGAAAAAAGGGGATCGGGTAATTATTCCCTTTAATGTAAGCTGCGGGCATTGCTGGTACTGTAACCATGACATAACCAGCCAATGTGATAATTCAAACCCTCATGGTGAAATGGGCGGTTTCTTTGGATATTCAGAAACAACCGGTGGATTTGCTGGCGGACAAGCTGAATATATGCGAGTTCCATATGGAAACTTTACTCCCTTCAAAATACCAGAGAATTGCGAAGTAGAAGATGAAAAGTTAGTGTTACTTGCAGATGCAGCCTCAACAGCTTATTGGAGTGTAGATCACTCTGGTGTCAAAGCTGGTGATACTGTCATCGTTTTAGGATGCGGTCCAGTAGGTCTCCTGGCTCAAAAATTTGCCTGGTTTAAAGGTGCTGAGCGAGTTATTGCGGTCGATTATCTCAATTACCGTCTTGAACATGCGAAACGAACCAATAAAGTGGAGACTGTAAATTTTGAAGAACATGAGAACGTTGGAGAATATTTAAGAGAGATAACACAAGGCGGAGCAGATATCGTTATTGATTGTTCAGGTATGAGTGGCAAGATGACTCCTCTTGAATATCTTGCATCCGGAATGAAGCTTCATGGCGGTGCAATGGGCGGGCTTGTTATTGCGTCTCAGGCTGTACGCAAAGCTGGGACCATCCAAATTACCGGTGTTTATGGGGGACGTTATAATGGTTTCCCGTTAGGAGACATCTTCCAAAGAAATGTTGATATTAAAACGGGTCAGGCCCCAGTTATTCCGTATATGCCTTTTCTTTATAATCTTATATCTGAAGGAAAGGTTGATATTGGTGATGTAATTACACATGTTCTTCCATTAGACCAGGCAAAGCATGGATACGAAGTTTTCGACACAAGGACCGATAATTGTATAAAAGTCATTCTAAAACCTTAAAAATTGAAAAATCAAAGATGTATTCCTATATATTCATTTAGAAATGGAGGTTGTTATTTTGAATAATAAGGACTCATTATTAGGCATATCAATTTTTGGCATACTATTAACAACTATCTACACCGCAATACTTGCATCACAACTAATGGCCACAAAACATAAGGTTGATTACCTTTATTTCAAAAATAAATTTACAGATTAACAATTATTTACGGCGGTGATAATTCATCGTCTTTTTGTTGAATCAAAGGTATGGTTGAAAGTCCTTGATTTTTCAAAGGATATCAGAGAAAATATGTGAAATTATTAACTATTGGGAAACTTTGTTAAATATTGAACTTAAACTATAGGGTGCGTTAGTTCAATAAGAACTAATCTATTTTTATAACAATTTGGTAGTTATAATCTTCAGCAATCGGGCGCGATTGTGGAATAAGACTTAGAATTTAAACGGCTTTATTGCTAAAGCATCCTTTATAAAAAAATTAACAACTTTATTATACCCCCATCCAACACAGGAGGGGGAATGCATGTTAGAAGTATTAAACTTAAATAACTTATTGATCTTGACATTTCCTTATTGCGGGTGGTGACAGCTTTGATACTACCCCAAAAAGGACAAATTCATTTCTACCAATGAATTTGTCCCTTTTTTATTGTTCATATAGCCTCAAAGCTTTAGTTAAATTAAGATAATAAGCATACTCATAACAAAGACCGCCCAGTATCCATTCATGATAGTGTGTCACCATCCTCATTAGGCGCATGCTTAACATCTCCATACCCTGTTTTAGTATTCTTCTAGATATAGGGGTAGCGTCACATGCCCATCAAGCTAACAACGTAAATTACTAAATACGAAAAGATCCTTGTCTCAAAACTAGCGAGTGATGAAAAGATAGGCATGCCAAAGAAGCTTATTAAAACGCAACTTTTTCGCTAGGCAGCTTGTCTATGCTTCATCGTCGTTTCATACACAACCCCTAGAATATCAAAGACGGTCATCTTCTTATACCGATGACATTTACGGCCGTTCTTTTTGAGTAGCTGATAAAGGTGATACAGAACGTTCAAAAGTTCTTCTGTACCAATTGCTATCGCCTGAAACAGTAATGAAAAGTAATCTTTAATCATATAAATCGCTTTGTATTCACTCAGCTCCTGCTTTTTCTTTTCAAGCAGAAGCTGTCGCATTTGGAACATCGTAGAAGAACAGAGGAGAATACCAATGAGTTGTCCATATAAATGGCACTCTAGGCGTTCTCTTTTACTATTTTTACATTCATCAATTTCAAAGAATGACTTCCACGTTTTAAACAAAATCTCGATCTGCCAACGAAGTGAATACAATGCATGCACGAAACTCGTCGGTACTTCTTCTAGCGACGTGTTCGTAATATATACATTCATGCCCATTAAACGTTTACTTTTACCTTTCATGGCAATGCCTTTCTTCTTTTCACGTATCGCTTGGTTTTTCAAGCGTGTTTGTGTTTGATCGTCGGTTAAACGATGGATAATGACACGTGCTGGAAGCTTCTGGTTTTGATCAATGTATCCCTCAGGGATTTCCATCGTTTCACCAGAAGTTAGATTAGACATCATTTGTTTCATATCAAGCTGGATGTACTCTGTTTGCTTTTTTAACGTGCCACTTTTGAAGTATTCTGGCTCAGGATTCTTGATATAAATGCGTGTATTCAGCTTCAACCGCGAGATATAGTAAGCCTCTTTATCATGAATGGTTTGTAAGTCTCCTAAATCGAAGTAACCAAGATCACGCAAACATAAATCGCTGGCCTCTACGGTTTCAAGGCAGATGGTACCGTATGTTTTATCGTTATTCTTTCCTGGTCCAAGCTGCACGTTAAGAAATTGACCACTCAGTAAATCATATTCCAATTGGATTTTCACTCCTGCCGTATTACTACTTCCACCTGAACCTTGATAGTCGGTGGCGAAATAATCAGGCAGTTGAAACACTGTCGCATCTAAAATACGGATACGATTGAAAGTAGAAATCATGTGTGCAGAAAGCGATTGATTTGAACAGAGTTTTTGTGTGAGAAGAGAAGTGAAAACTTCTCGAAGAAACGCCACAGCTGCTGGATTAAAACGTTGGTTCAGTCCTTCTGGGCTCATCAGTACCCCAGTGGAAGCTTCTAATCGACTACACAGTTGTGTAAGTGAAGTGCTAGCGATTTCTTGACTGAGCCAGACGCAAAGGGCAATGAGTTCGTTTGCTTGATACTTACTTTTCCGTCTGACAAAACCAATTTCTTTCGCCATCTTTTGTAGGATTGCAGGTGATAAAAAGCGCTTAAGTTCTTGTGCGAAAAGTGTGAGTTCCTCTGAAATGATCGAATTCATCAAAAAACACCATCCTTCTCATAGGCTCTTACAAGAAGCATAGCGTTTTTTCGTTTTTGGGGCATTATTTTAGCTTAACTTGATGGGCATGTGACGGTACCCCTAACATAGATTATTGGAATGAGAAAAACAAAAGGTAAAGCAAGGCAATGATTAGCCTGCTTTACCTTTTGCATTTTTTGAAGTTTCAGGATGGAAAAGGTCTCTCCTATTAAAAAGAGCGAGAAGACAAGAAATAAAAAAAAGGATTGTTGCTACTAAGAATGTTATCCGAACTCCGTAATGTTCAGTTATATATCCTAATAAAAGAGATGAAATACCAAAAGCTCCATAAATTAATAGTTATGAAACCGATTAGAGAAACTAGTTAAATCAATAAAATAACATTTCGTTAAGTTTTTTTAAGAGTATTTCGTGTTTATTTCTGGTACATTGAATTAGAAAGTAGATGAGAAAGGAACTGATTAAATGAATAGAATAATAGGTTTAAAACAATTTGAGTTAACTCGTGGGTCTTTAATTAAATTTATGCAAACGTTGGATTCTGAAACTGCGGACAAGCAGCCAGAGGGTTTCAACAACACAATTCGCTGGCATATTGGTCACGTACTATCTGCGGCAGAGTTATTCATGTTTGGCAAAGAGTTTAAGCATTTACCAAGCGAGTATCCTAGCCTTTTTGGAAATGGCACAAAACCATCTGAATGGAATACAGAAGGTCCTTCATTAGAAGAGTTAATGTCCCAATTACAAGAACAAGCACAGCGCATTAAAGTAATTCCAGAAGAATCATTTGAAAAAAAGCTTTCGGAACCGTTCTTAGGATTAGAAACAGTAGGTGAGCTTTACGGCATGATGCTTTACCATGAAGCGGACCATATCGGTCAAATCAAGGCGATGAAACGCATTGTAGAAGCTAAAAAAGTAACGGAATAATTGAAAACTGTGAGTTTGAATATAAAAGCTCGACGCTTCAAAAAAGTTGTTATGCCCAAATACCTATTTGGATAAGGTTTAAAGGGGTGTTTGGGTATAACCAATCACAAGATGTTCATGAAAAGAAATTTAAAATACTGAGAAAAACCAAGAAAACAAGAGAAAAACCTTACTTTAATGAGGGAGTTGTTTAAAAAACGGTAGAATGCGGGTTTATTTGATCATTTTTAAACAACTCCCTCCCACTAACTCAGAATAGGTTACTGTTTTTGTTGATGCACAGAGTGCTGCCCCTAAAACTTGTATATAAAGCCTTGATTACTGCTAATCAACATTTTTTAGTTAAAGGGATTATAGGGCAGGAGTAATCCTGCTTTTTTTCGTCCGTTTTTTTAATTGGAGCACTGTTTTTCAATTTGATAAATGATGTTCATTAAAAAGTGAACCCATATCGTTTTGAAATAATGTCATGAAATCCTAAAGAATTATATAAGTGCTTTGTAACAGAGTTGTTGATTCCTGTTTGAAGTTCAATTCCTTTTAATCCTTCATTTTCAGCCCAACGAATAACATGAAGTAAGATTTTTTTTGCAATCCCACGATTACGATGTTCCTTGTGAACAAATAGGTCATTCAGCCAAATATATTTTCCGCCTTTTTTTAAGCTAATACCAATATTAAAAAAAGCTAGTCCTAAAACTGTGCTATGCTCTTCTGCTACAACAATTTTTGATAAGGAACCTTCTTGTAGTGATTGTTGAATCCCATTTAATAATGTTTGATAAGTTTCTTCCGTGTGAGTACGAGTCATTTGCTGCATTAATAAATCAGCAATCTTTTTTTGCAACTCATCGTCAGCTTGTGCTGGAACCTGATAAACCTTCATGTTTTCCCCTCCTGCTTCTCCCAAAAAATAATAAATCACTCTATTGCTCATTTTAACTGATAGAGAGTAAAAATTTAATACAAAAACATTTTGTCATCTGGTCAAAAGGGGGTACCTTTAGCAAAACGCGGATTTACAACGTTAAGGAATTTGGATATGAAAATAATTAAATTTTGCTACGCTAAGAAGAAAAACTTATGGATGTGGCATTTCAAAAAGCATGCTTTATGACAAGCCTAATATCCTTTGAATTCATTATGTCAAAAAGCCTGTATTCAAGTTATGCAATATTTCATTTGATGGAGGGACTTTCTGACATATGGACATTAGGAAGGTTCCCTTAACATTGACATATCAATGGATTCTTACGTTCTACATCCCTTAGCGTTGTTAATCTGCGTTTTGTTAAAGGTACCCCTTATAGAGAAACAGCAAAAAGGAGTTACAGTGGAGTTTGGAGAAGAAGTAAGCACAGAATCCGAAGATGAAGAAATGGAAAGAATGAGAGCGATCCTTGCTCAGTATCAATGACAGGAGTGACTCACAAATGACAACAATTGCGGAGAGACAACAAATCAAAGAAATGTTGAATTATCCGCCGTATGCCTCGACTGTGGTTGAAAAACAGCACATGAAAGCTGTACTGATGTATGGAATTAGAAAAGATTTAAAGTATGTATGGGAAAGGCTCAAGGAAGGCACGAGACGGTTTTTAGACATGTTGTGTGCTTATGGAGCTAAACGAGGATTTGTGTACATCACAGGAAAAAGCCTCGCAAAACTTTGTCAAATAAACGAGCGTACAGTCAATAGATGGATAAGAGTGTTAATCAAGTCTGGACACATTGTCAGAGTGTATCGACGTGCGGAGCGATCTAATGGGAAAGGGCAACCCCTCTTTCTGTTTGCGCATCATCCCTATTTTGAACATTGGACTCATTTTTTGAAGATTAACGAAGTGGATAAGGAGAGAATGGAAAAGGGATATTTCGCAAAACGAAGATTCGGTTAGGATCGAAAAAGCTATACTTTTGAAACACAAACAGATAGTTCGCGTAATAACCGACCGTAAAAGTGTACTTTTACAGACGTTTTGTGTATAAACAATTCCTAAAAAGTAGGAATTTCAAGTGGGTAATTGGGTTTTTTTGTATAATGTAGTGAGGGAGGGAGGAAAGGAATGATCGAAGGATTATATGAAGCACATTTGCCCGTGAGCAACTTAAAACGTTCCATAGAATTTTATAAAGGACTTGGTCTAGAATTTTCGCATAATCATGAGGATAGGTTGGCATTTTTGTGGATTGAAAAGAATAAAAGTTGGTTAGGACTTTGGGAGACAGATAAAGTAGAACTGGAATATCATCCTTCCATAAGGCACATTGCTTTTCAAGTTTCTTTAGAGGGTTTAAGACATTCTGTTTCATGGTTAAACGAAAGAGGATATAAGCCTAGAGAGGCATTTGGTTTTAAACCTGTTGAACCATTTGTTATGGCACACAGTGGTATGGCTCATGCCAAAATTCATTTTAACGACCCGGATGGAAATAGCCTAGAATTTATATGTAAGATAGATAATCCTAAGAATATTACAAACCGAATGTACTTAAGTGAATGGGAACAATTAAATCAAGATAATTAATACTTCTCAATAAAGCACATAAAACAAAGGATCATTAAAAGGCTTGAATTTTGCATTCAGTATTGGTGTTCTACATAACCATAAGATAAATGCAAAATCCAGGCCTTTATTTGTATATTTTCAAGGTGGCAACTACTATGTGTCTGTGGAAGTGTTCCCTACACTTGCCACAAATCCCCTTGTCGCTGACTTACTTCTCTTTCACGTAAAGAGACATCCTTTTATACTGTTCTCATGTTTTCTTTTGAAATGGAAAACGTCCCCACACCTACCACACCCACCCTTGTCGTACCTTGAACAAAGAATAAGATATATAAACATACGTGTATATTAATCTACAAAACTGTCCATACTGTTAATGTATTCCCCCATATGTAAAAACCCTTTGCTAGTGCTGAGCAAAGGGTTTCTTTTTATTGAAGGAAATTCAGTAATGATTAGTTACCATAATGTTGATTAGAGGAAGTGATAAAAGCACAAACCTGCTCAGTACATCTTTGATTATCTGTTTTAATGATCCTTGCTTTACTTCATCTACATTTTAAGTGAGGTCTTTTTTTGTAAAGAAAAGGATAAACATAACAAAGTAATTATATGACAAAGCCCTTATATTCTCTGAGAATACAAGGGCTTTTCCTACTCATAATGTACATTATATGGAATCTTTAAGTCATAATTAACTGCTAATGAAAGAAACTAGTTTTTAAATTCCTAGGGCATGTTTTACGTTAACTCATTTTGTAATATGATTTGCATTTTTGAAAAATATATTCAAAAAGAGAAAAACCTATTTAATGATTTTATCGTCTAATGCTTATAAAGGGAGACCATTCATTTGTCTGTCTTTTAAGTAAGTTTGGGTCATTCTATAGGTTTTATAAAAAGACTATTGAAAAGGAGAAGATTTAGTATGAACAAACTGTTAATTTTGACAATAGCTTCGGAATTTTTTCTTCTGGCGTCTTTCCTACTCGTTTTCCTAACAACAAGAAAGACGAAAAAGAATATTCTCTTAATACCCTTGTTGATTATTGGAGGCGCACCACTTCTCTATCTAGCCATATATGATATGAATAATCATTATGCAGATGCCAATATCGGTTTGGGGTTAGCTTTTATGTTTACCTGGATATATAGTGTAATTGCTTTTGTCATTGCCATCGTTCTCTTAGTAAAAAGAAATAATAATATCTCAAAAGAACAGTAATTATAGTTGGAGTACAAAAAATCAAAAGATATGGTTACTATGAAATTTTGTTCTATCTCTAATGATATTAAAATAGAATAAAAATTGATTATACAATCAGAAGAAAGGAGGTACAACTAAACTAGGGGAGAGCATCATAAAATCTAATGCAGCTAACAATCTCTCACTCTTCATTTATCTAAAGAATATCAAGGCTTGTCTATAATTAGTCTTTATCATACAACAATCTATTCGGTTGACTTCTAGCCTTCATAACATGGTCTCTTTTGTAAGAAGTTTTTACAGGAGCATGGACTGGACACCAGCTCATAAAAGTATATCTAAAAGAAAGGGAGCGAACCTGTCGTTTATCAACGAGTTTGCGCTTTTTTTCTATTGGCTTTGTTAAATAGTATTGTTGCTTTTCAGATATAAAATATGGAACGTCCGATTTGGACGTTCCCATTAATAAAAGGTTGATCATAAAATAAAAAAGGGAGATGCTATAGCATCTCTCTTTTTATTGAAGTCATTATTATTATGTTGAAATTAGAGGATTAAAAACGAGGTGGTGGAGTTAACTCAACGGTCCTATTATATACATAGGATACTAGTTTATTCACCTGGAAGTTCTATCTTTTTCTTTTCAGGTGCTTTACTCCATTTAAAAATCTTATTTAAACCACCGTAGATATTTTTGCTTTCCTTCGTCATAAGTGGCCCTATAATGGCTAATATAAGAACATAAAGGGCAGTAAAAGGAGTCAAAATAGGATTTAAACCTGCTGTAACCCCTAAATCAGCTACAATGATTGAAAATTCTCCTCGAGCCATGATGGTTAAACCAATACTAGAAGAAGCTTTGTGAGATAGCCCTGCTTTTCTTCCAGAAATCATGCCAGCAACAAAATTTCCGACAATCGTTATTATAGCAGCACCTAGTGCTAACCAAATTGCATTAGTTAATGTTGATGGGTCAATACTTAGTCCGAAGCTGAAGAAGAAAATGGCTCCGAAGAAGTTTCTAAACGGAACGACCAAATGTTCAATACGATCCCGATGCTTAGTTTCTGAAAAAACTAAACCTAATAATAAAGCACCAATGGCTTCTGCTACGTGAAGCGTTTCTGAAAATCCAGAAACAAAAAATAAGATAGCAAATATAACGATAATGAAAATCTCGTCGGATTTTATATTCAACCATTTATTTAATAGAGGTGCACCTTTTCGTGCAATAATAAAAAACAGTAACATATAACCAACAGAAATAAGAACAGAAGTGATAATACCGAGGGCGGAAGTTGAGCCTGCAAGTAGGACCCCTGACATTGTGGTTAAAAATAAAGCTAAAAAGATATCATCAAATAAAATAATCCCCAGAATTAGCTCCGTTTCAGGATTTGCTGTTCTTTTTAAATCAACCAGCACTTTCGCTACAATGGCACTAGAGGATACGCTAAGGAGTCCGGCAATAATAAGAGTCTCCATCCAAGGCATACCTGCAACAAATCCATATAAAAGACCTAAAGCAAAGTTCATTGCTACATAGATACTTCCCCCAACGACTATATCCCGCCCTGATTTCATCAGTTTACCAACAGAAAATTCTAGCCCTAAGTAGAAAAGTAAAAATAGCACCCCAATTCGCCCCATGAATTGGATAAAGTCGTTACTTCCAATAAAGGTTAAGTCAATAATTCCAATTTCCGGGGCGTGTGGTCCTACCATCATCCCTAGAATAATCAAAAATGGAATAATGGAAAATTTAAGCTTGTTCGCAATAATTGATCCGATGGCTACAATGATAAGTGCAGTGCCGACTTCAAATACCAAATGATCCATTTATATCATTCTCTCCTTATTTGATAGTAACTTGCTAATTAGTTCTTTTAATTGGCTTCTTTCCCCCGAGATAACTAATGTGTCTCCTACTTCAATAACAGTATCTGGACCTGGATTATGAGACTTTTTAGTCTTTTTTTTCTTTATGGCGATAACAGTAACCCCAAAGTTATTTCTGATATCAATCTCACCAATTGTTTTATTCACAGCAGGTGCATTAGGCTCTACTTTGTACCATTCAATGATTACATCATCAAATGCAAAATCAATTGTTTCTAGATCTTTAGGTTTATAGGCCATGCCGCCTAAAATTCCTGCAATTTGTCTGGATTCTGAGTCATTGAATGTGGAACTGCTTACAACTTCATCATAGTCATCTGCGTCAAAATGATAAATTTCTCTCCTACCATCATCATGGATAACAATCACCAGCTTGTCTTGATTTTTTGTGATAATTTCAAATTTATAACCGATACCTGGAAGTTCACTTTCTCGGATATTCAATGTAAAATCCCTCCCTCAAATAGTTTACATATGGATGAAAATAATTTATTTAAAGGTTGACATCGATTACAGTTTTAATTTTTTCATGTTTAGAGATTCCAAGATATTTAAGGGTTTCTGAAGGCGTTGAATGATTAAAATACTCCTTAAGTAAAGAAATGGAAACCCCCCGTTTATAGGCGTGAAATCCAAAAGTTTTACGTAAAGAATTTGTTCCAATTTTCCCTTGTATTCCAACGACCTTTGCAGCATGACTAATAACACGATAGGCTTGTTGACGTGTAATAGGTTTTTCCGTTTTAGTAGACTGGAATAAATAGTTGTCCCTCTTCAAGTGAGTAGCTTTGATATAGTGGAGAATATCCTTTTTTACATTGTGATTGAGATAGATTTCCCTAGTGATTCTGGAGTCCTTGCAAGGAATATGAAAAAAATCCCCTACATGTCCTTCCTCCTCTAAAACATCTCCTACTTTAATATCTAATATTTCTGTAATCTTTAAGCCCGTATTTATCCCAAAAACAAAGAGAACATAATCTCTTTCGGAATGTCTTTTTAAATATCTCTTGATGGAATTAATTTGTTTAATATCTCTTAAAGCTTCTACATACTCCATACGGCATCCCCTCCTAAATTTATGTTACTTAATACTATGTTACAGTATTAATAAGTAACATTCAAATAAATGGCTTTCCTATTATCATTTTTCAGGGATCCAAGATTAAAAAATAAAAATGTATATAATATACAGATATAGTGTGCGTAAAATCAATTATCGCTATTAAAAAACAGATGCCCCCAGAGATCTGTTTTTGATACTAAGAAATATGTATAAGAATTGATATGATGGATGGGCTATATAACCAAAATTGGACTAATGAGCTGAAGTATAGTAACTTCTACCCCCATATGCTATGATGTGATGAAGATTACCTAGGTAATCTTCATTTTTTATTTAGGAGGTTTTTTTATGAAATTTGAAATGAAAATTTGCAAAGGTTTAAGTCATGCTAAGGGGGTTATCTACTATGAACCATAACGTTTGTCATTCCCTGAGGGAAAATTTTGTGAAACAGTTAGTTTATCTAGAAGAAAATTATGCAAGTTTTGTAGACTCCTATTTCGCATCTGATATAAATGAATACACTCAGTTTTTTAATCGGTATGCGTCTAGTGTACAGGATCTTTTGGGGATTTTTGATCAGGAATCCGACCTCCCTCCTTCGATACCTCAGGTTTTTATTGGAAGTCAGGTTACCCTTTTGTACGAAGAAGAGCAGGAAACAGAACAATTTACAATTTGTTTTCCTAATCAAGTTAATCCAGATGAGGGTTATATTTCGTTTTTATCCCCTGTTGGTAGTCAGTTACTCCTACGATCTTTAAGGGAAAAGGTTGTCCTACTGACCCCAGGAGGACCTACTAAGGTTAGTATTGAAGAAATCACTTTTAAAAATGATTAGGTATTAAAAACAAGGTCCTTACTTAAGATCTAAGTAGGGTCCTAATTTTATATAAAAGTAAAAAGGGAACAAAACATAGAGGAGGATTACAGGTGAAGGCAAGTTATTATACGGGAAGGGATTTCTGGAAGAAGAATAGTGCCTGGTCCTACGAACCTTTAAAGGAAAGGGTTATTCAAGAGGCGGAAAACCAATTAAAAGTGCAACTTCCCCCTTCCTATATAAGCTTATTAAAAGAACAGAATGGAGGAGAAGTTCACTATTCCTATTTCAACAACTCAATTAATATGTACTTCATGGAAGGTATTGATATAGATAGTGAGGGACGAAGATTGGGGATTTTATCCTCAAAGTATTGGATTGAGCTACTAGGGTTACCTCCACATATAGTTTTATTATGGGGAGATTTTCATCACTATATCGCTTTAAATTATAAAAATGGTTCTACAAATCCATCCGTTGTTTATCTATGGGAAAGACATATGGAGAATAGGCGGTGGGGAACTCTGCAGCTTGCTCCTGATTTTGATGAATTTTTGTCTAAATTACATCGAGGAAGAAAGGAAGGGAAACCCTTTAACACTACATGTTCATTCTAGGATAAAGATGTAAAATGCTCATAATCGAGGGAGGAGATATAATTACATTTCACTTCAATTGTTAATTACAATCTATTTTTTAACAATAATATCCTCAAGTAGGATAATAAAATAAGCAATTTGTCATGAATATGGATGGAGGAAGAAAGTGAAAGAGCTAGTTGGATTATGCACCAAATGTAACAAAAAAATCCATTGTTCGAATGGGTTTTTAAATGGGATTATTCAAGAAAGTGGAAAATTAATGTGTTTCTCATGTAAAAGATTATTTTCTCTAAAAGAACAATAAAAATAAATTAACCCTGTTTGCTAATTGAAATCTTAATAAAAGAAACAGATCTACCACTTTAAATGGTAGATCCGTTTCTCTTGTGTCCACATATTTGCTTTGTAAAAAGGTATATCCTATACAAAATTTTATATCTAGTTTCTCTATTTTAACTTATCCTAGTCAATTGAAAAGAAGCATTTATGATTGTAGCACCATCTGCCGTAGTATTAAGGGTGTCGTTCGTAGTTCCTACATTCCGAATCGTTAGTGTTGCTCCACTTGGAATGGTTAAAATAGCAGTACCTACTAAAGTTGAACTTAGACTATTTGCTTGAATAACCCCATAAGTGGCAGAAGATTGATTGACACCATTCACTCGAATGGCATAAGCTGCCGCAGTATTTCCTGGTCCAAATGACGGTACGACTTCATAAAGCACCATGTAGACTCCTCCAGTAGCCACATTTATTGTAGAAGGTGCTGTGAATGAGACTCCTCATATATTTTCCATAGAACCCCTTTTCATATTTTTACTTGTAAACAATCTATAGTAGCTAAACTTTACCTAACACATTTTATTGAACGTAATGTAAAAAACTGGTGAATTTATTGTTTCAATATTTTTACTTAACCTTCCACTATTATATCGTTACTTTTTCCTAGCTCCTTTACTTGGTATGGATAAGAAGACAACCGTGGCAGTGATGAAGAATCCACCTATCAGTTGATATATTCCAAATGATTCATTTAACCAAACGATCGAAACGACTGCTGCAACTAGTGGTTCAATACTGGATAATAGACTTGTTTCTGTTGCGCTTAAATACTTCAGACTACCAATATAGAGAATAAAAGACAACGTTCCGCTGATAATCACGAGAAGCAACATTGATAACGTGTTAAATGTTAATGTATGTGCCAAATGCATAACACTAAAATCCTGGTTGTATATAAACAAGACGATGCCGCCAATTAACATACCCCAGCCAATGATGACAATGGTTCCCCACTCTTTTATCAATGACGCAGGGTGAAGAGTATAGAAAGTAAATCCAAGTGTTGTAAGTAGACCGAGAATAATGGCTTTTTTCGATAATACGATATTTTCAACAGAACCATTAGTAATCAGAAAAAAAGTTCCTACTAAGGCTGCAACAACCGCCAGTAATTGTATTACTGTTGGCATTTTTTTTGTTTGTATTGCTACATAAATAGTAATTAAAATAGGACCAAGAAATTGAAACAGTACAGCTGTGACAGCAGTACTTACATGGATTGTTTCAATAAAAGCATACTGAGCGCCCAGCATTCCTAAAACCCCAAAAATAATAAGTTGAATCCACTGGCGTGGATGCTTCCAAACACCAAATATATTTTTTTTAGTGAAATACAATATTGCCAAAGTTATAATTCCGGCAAGCAGTAGTCGTACAACGAGAAATTTACCTGATGTGAGGCTACTGTTTTGAAAAAGCCACTGAATCATTGGACCGGAGATTCCCCATAATGTAGCCCCACTAATAATCATTAATAGTCCAACATACCGATATGTTTTCATGATGAATACCCCCTGTTGAGAAGTTGTTTGAGAAATAGATAGAAATGATTCTGTAGAGATATTATAATGAGAATCTGACATTGTATGAAGAGTCACATTTTATAACATTAAAGGGGTCAGATAAAATGATGGAATTAACACCAAATCTTGATTCAAATAGTAAAGAACCACTATATATACAGTTGTATAATTTTATAAGACAGGAAATCGAAATAGGAAATCTCGTAGCCTACACTAAGCTGCCTTCTAAACGGAAACTTTCCAAAAATTTACAGATTAGTCAGAACACTATTGAAGCAGCGTACGAGCAACTTGTTGCAGAAGGATATATCGAAGGAATTCCACGTAAAGGATATTTTGTGTGTAAAGTAGACCAGACATTTTCTAACCTAAAAGAGAGCATCATATATATCAAAGAGGAGACCTACGAGGACAATGTAGCCTTTGATTTCACCCAGACAGGTGTAGATGGTCCCTCATTTCCTTTTTCAATATTTAGGAAAATATCTAATGATGTATTAAGGGATGAGAATAAACATTTGTTAAGAATAGGGCATCCTCAGGGAGAGTATGGGCTTCGTGAAGCCATTGCTTCCTATCTTTACGAGTCGCGTGGTGTCCGGACGTCGCCGAGTCAGATAATTATTGGATCAGGTACACCAACACTTATTAGACTTTTATTTAAACTGTTAAAAGGGAGTTTGTATGCCGTTGAAGATCCTGGGTATCATCAAAGACTTGTGACTTTTGAAAAGGGATATGAGAATGTGCGGCTGATCCCACTTGATGATGATGGGATGGTGGTATCTAAATTGGAGGATAGTAGTGCTGACATAGCTTTTGTTACGCCATCACATCAATTTCCGTGTGGAATGATTATGTCAATAGCAAGACGGAATCAACTTTTAAATTGGGCTCAAAAAAAAGAAGAGCGTTACATTGTAGAGGATGATTATGACAGTGAGTTTCGTTATTCAGGAAAGCCAATTCCAGCATTACAAGGATTAGATTCTCAAGGGAGGGTAATCTATATGGGGACGTTTTCGAAAGCATTACTACCCTCATTACGTATAAGTTATATGGTCTTGCCCAAACCGTTAATTGAAAAGTATCATGAAAATCACTTTAGATTCGTTCAGTCTGTATCACGTCTTGATCAAGAGGTCCTCAAGAGATTTATGCAGGAAGGATACTGGAAAAAACATATTAACAAAATGCGGGTCGTTTACAGTAAAAAAAGAGACGTACTCGTTTCGGCGATTTCAACTTATTTTCCAGACTCAATTGAAATTATTGGTCTTGACGCTGGTTTACACTTATTAGTCCGTCCCAATAACGGTATGACTGAACAGGAACTTATTGAACGGGCAGCAAAATATGGTATCAAAGTCTATTCGGTATCGGAATACGGAAAGAATGATTATCAAACAATCATGTTAGGCTTTGCAGTTCTATCTGAGAAAGAGATTCCTACGGCAATTCAATTGTTAGTGAAAGCTTGGATGGGATAACCCTGTATTCTTTCCCTACTCATTACTCTAATGTTAATTATAAAGAAGAAGAGAAACCTTAAATTATTTTCTATATAGTCATACATCTAAGAGAAATAACATAAAAAAGCCTAATTTCCACATATAGTATGTGAGAAATTAGGCTTAAAACATTTCACAAGGACGCTCTTTTGTTTAATGGACCTTGCTCTATATTGATTAGATATAGTCTATATGACATATTTCATACTTTTTTAATTTGTATGGTAGGTTCAACTACAACCTCTACATGTTTGTGGAATGCATTTGAAACCATACAACGTTTTTCTACTAATTTAATGCATTAATGCACTTTATCTACTTGTTCACTCACTATCCTAGAAAGTATGATATGAGGGCAGTGAACTAGCTTCTTAAAGTGCACGCCGTCCTTATCCTCGTAAAATGTCCCAGCTGAAGTAACAATTAGTTCATTTCCATTCTTCCCAAAGTTCCTCAGGGATTTTAGTGCAAGTTAAATAGCCTTGCTTCCCTTCATCAAACGGAAAGGTAGAAAAGGCTTGTTTTGTCCCTGGGTGAACTTCTTCAATTTCGGGGGGAGGATTTTCGTCAAAAAACGGTCCCCACCAAAAAAGTTTCCTTTACTCAATGCTATTTCCCACTCCTTTTTCTAAATGTCTAATAAAGATATCAATTTTAAAACATATTATATTACCCATATATGGGGATTGAAAATTTTATGTGAATACCAATAACAAAGACCGCCCAGTATCCATTAGTATATAAGGCGGTCTTAAGTATATTTATGACATATGACTATTCGTCTTTTCATGACAATATTCCAATCTATGATTCAAACATCAAAAAAATCTTCTACTTTTGCATTCTTTTGAACTTTTTTAATAGCTGACATGATTTTCTTCACTGTAGATATACTTGGATCTCGTTTACCAGCACAAATTTCATTAATTGCATTCCTTGAAACATTTGAATTTCTCGCTAACCATGCTTGGGTACGTCCTTCTTTTGTTAACCAATTTTTTAGTTTTGTCCTTTTTAATACCATCCTCTACACCTCTATAGTATGTTCTTATACCCTCATCTATGCCCATTTTGCCACGAGTTCATACCCAAATTGTAAGGAGTAAATAAACTTTTATACATGAGACAAGGTAAGTTGAACAAGCCATACAACATACACTCCACTATACCAACTTAGGAGGAGATCCATATGGTTACAGTTCTAGGAACAAGCCTAGTGTTGTTTACGGTTGTCTATGCGGAGAAAAAAGGATGGGTTGACAAATCGAAAGTAAGGGTGATCATGCAGATTGGAATGAATGCTGGTATCTTGGGGAGCTTGCTCTATTTTTTATATATGTTGTCCTCTTTCCTTCCCTTCTTATGACCAGGGTTCCGACCAGGCTAGAAGAGAAAAAGGAATAGGTTCATGGTGATTAGAACAACATTTGGAAGCTTCCTTTTGTAAGGAACTATCTAAAGTAGATAAAAAGGAGGAATAAGAATCATGTGGGAGCTCATGGCGATTCCGGTTTTAACGAGTGCCGCAGCGTTGTGGTTTGGAAGGAATACATCAAGTGAGGAACATCGTATCGTTCAACAGACCTTTGAGCACTACCATATCCATGTAAAAGAAGGTAAAGAACATCGTTACCCTCAGCTTGTTCGGGAGTATAAAAGCACGAAAAGAATCAAGCTCATTTATCGTACACCTTTAGCTTTAGAGGAGAAAACCTTACGAACGTTACAACATATTCTATCCGTCACGTTAGATCAGGAGGTGAACGTCTCTTTTAAGAAATGGCTCATCATTGAAATTGCAAAGCATAAGATGCCTTCCTATGTGTCGTATGGAGAGGTTCCCTATCGCAAAGGATGGATGGTCCCATTAGGGAAAAATCATCAGGGATGGCATTTCCATCATTTCGACCATACCCCCCACACTACCATTTCCGGAACGACTCGTTTTGGAAAAACGGTGATGATGAAGGTTATGATGACGTATCTTATTGAACATCATCCCTGGGATGCTCAATTCGTTATTATTGATTTAAAGGGTGGATTAGAGTTCGATCGGTATCAAAACCTTCAACAAGTCAAGCGTATAGCCAGTGATCCCATAGAGGCCTTATACGCCTTGAAACAGGTAAAGAAAGACATGGAGGAACGAATGGGCCGTTTTAAACGTCAGGGATGGTCCAACATTGTAGACACTCCCCTCTCGCAACGTCTGTTTGTTTTGATTGATGAAGCCGCCCAACTCACACCTGAAAAATTCATGGAGAAAGAAGAAAAGAACACGTTAGCACAGTGTCAGTCCATTCTCAGTGAAATTGCACGCCTAGGAGGCGCTCTGGGCGTTCGATTGGTGTATGGCACCCAATACCCTACCTCCAATGTATTGAATGGCTCGATCAAGCAAAACGCGGATTTAAAGGTGAGTTTTCGCTTAGGAAGTGATTATGCGTCTAAGGTAGCCCTGGATGCGTATGGAGCCGAAACCTTACCTTCAGATATCAAAGGGCGTGCGTTGATTAAAACGCATGAAGTAAAAGAAGTGCAAGTCCCCTACCTCAACCATGAGGAAATCTGGAAACGGATTGGAGGCTATGAAATTGCAAAACAAACAGTTGTGCCAAACGAGACAGGAGAAGATTATGTACGCCTTGGATAAATTGGAGTGTATGAGTCGCTCTCAATTGCAAGCCCTCTTTCAGTTGAAGAGTGTCCGCAATGCCAACCGTGTTCTTTATAATATGAGTCCCTTCTTAAACCACAAACGTCTCCATGAAAATGTCTACTATTTATCGAAGAAAGGACGCCAACACATTGGATCAGAGAAAAACAAGCCTCACTTAACACAGTTAGAACATAAAGTGAGACGGAATGATATTTACTTGTATTATGGGTGTCCGAAGGATTGGAAAGTGGAACGACCAAATGAATGGAGGATCCAGGGCGAAACCTATAAGCTCATTAGTGATGCTCGCTTTTCCCTTCACGGTGTCATTTGTTTTGTGGAAGTGGATCTCAAACAGAAGATGCTCGAAAACAAGAAGAAAATTAAACTGTATCGTTCCCTCTTTCAGGCTTTGGGAAACCAACAAGCTTTACTCATCTTTTATACGACCACGCCAGTGAGAAAAGAAAGGATTCTAAGCTGGTGTCAGGAATATAAAGTCAATGCGGAAATTCTAACGACAGAGGATTTTGAAAATTATTTTTAATAAACTTACAAACGGCATAAAGTTTAATATGGACAAATTGAAACCAGTCAGCCCTTATGAGAGCCTATTTATCTTTAAGAACTATGTTCTAAAAGATAATATATAAGCAAAAAAATACTGACTCATTTAAGCGAAATCTATAAAAATAGGTCGAATATGCATTGTGCACATTGGTAGAGTTTGCTATAATAACAGCAATTAGACAGTTCGGAATAGAAAAAAGGTTCAAGGCAATCATAGTGATGTTGGACGCATCCTATGACGGCTCACCGTGCAACCCCACGGTAAACACTTACCTCAAACCTTGTTCACAATAGTTAAAGTTTCTATTTGCATTTTACAGCAAAACTTTAACTATTGCAAGGGTTTATTGTACTCTCTTTCGTAAAGGGTGTGTTTACCGAATTTTTAAACGGTAAACACACCCTTTTTCTTTTCCTACAGAAAAGAGGAGAGAAAATATGTTAATTTTTAGTAATGATTTTGCCCGTATGCAAAACTATGAATCTTACATAAAAGATAAAGATCAACAAAAACAAATGAAGTATAAATTATTAAGCATCGTGGAGTCTGCATTTGGAGATTCATATGCTCGTTTAAAACCCGAAACACGTAACGCCATTGATATGATTTGTTTTTTAGCTACAGAAAAAGGCTTTGTTTATGCGAAAGACTCCTATTTTGCTAAAGAGCATAACATTTCTACTCGTACAATTCGTCGTGTGATGAAAACCCTGGAAGACGCTGGGAAGATCGTGAAGGCTCATCGTTCTTCTTCTAAACATAATGGTCGAGGAGCTGCTGTTTATTTCTTTGTGAATCACCCTTATTTCGCCCATTGGACGACGTATTTTGGCTTTGATGTCCAAGCTGATGTCCAAGCAGAAAATGCTGAAATCCCTTGTGAGAGTAAGGATGAAGAGGCGAAAAAAGTTTCTACCTATTATTTACCTAATAATTATATTAAAGATCATTTTATGTATAAAACGATTCCTTTTATCAAAGGGGTTCCAAAACTCATTAATCAAACCTTTAAAGATATGTTTAAAGAATCTTTAAGAGACCTTTATTTACGTGTACGTATGGCTTCTCAGAAAGTATGTCAATCTGTATCCATGACTCTTTCTAAGAAGGATATTCACTCTATTGCTTATGAATCTATTCATGTTTTATTTACATACATAAAAACGCGTTCTATGAGTTTTGAAGAGCAATGTAAATTGGTATATCGTATTGCTTTAAATAAATTTAATGAACTTGTGCAAACAGCAGATAAAGAAGAGTATGGAGTTGTAACCCCTCATAAAATTGTACGTAAAGAAATGCTGCCTGATTGGTTCCAGGCACAACAAGCGAAAGAAGAAACAACAGAAAGCCAAGAATCTGGAGTTGTAGCAACTGAAGAAGAAGAAATGGTAAAAATGAAGGCTATTTTGGCCCATTATGCATAATGGTTAGTAACTTAAATTTTCTAAGTTACTGTGGACGTAAAATAAAGTTTAATAAATTATAAAAATGATTGGTTAGAATTCTGAATTTAATTTATTCCATTATCAGGTGTGTTTATCTAACAAGTAGCACCTGCCTAAAAAAGCGACACTTTACTTAATGTTTATCGTCGTTCACATTATAGAAAGATAGCTTTGCAAAAGTTATGGGTATAGAAGCAATAAAAGCTCTTGTAACACCCCACAAGTTCAAACCAGAGCTACTGAAAAAAAAGACGTGAACAATTGGAAATAGAACAAAAAGAAGAAGAAATCCTTAGTATATGAATGACGTTTTATATAAGTTAACTAAATCTAATATATCAAGTGATGTTTTATTATCAAGAAACGGCCCAAATTGTTTTATACTCCTTTCAACTTATTTAAAATGCGTGCTTGTGATGTATTTTTGATTGATCTTAAAAAACGGCAATAACATGAAAAAGGAGCTATAAAACGGTTCCTTCAGATTCCTATATAATGATGCTGTAAGAGGGTTTTATGTAAAGGTATAATGATCAGTTAAATTATTATGTGATGGTCCTTATCCCTTTTTATTAATAGCTAGAACAGCTCTTAATGGATCGGTCGGGTTCTTTTTCTTTGCTATAATTTTTTCTTGTTCATTTCATACATTTCTAATTTCATCTAACATATTTTGCAGAAGAATCGCTTCTTGTGTTTCGGGATGTATTGCTGTATTCCCTTCAATTTGGTAACCCTTTAGTTCAAAAGTGGAAAAATCCTTTCCGGACTTCATAATCTTATCTAATGAAAATTCATCTCCCATTTTATACTTATACTTAGACATCTATAATCTTCCCTATAATATACTGATCGTTATTAACAAGATATAACAGACATATCACTAAAACTTTCACAAGGACTTTTTGAGAGTTTCTTCTTAGTTTTTTAATGTCGTGAGCTGTACGAATTGTTTGTTGAGCTTGTACCTCTAAGTTAGAATTAGCATATTCTTGTAGTTTCGCAAACTGCTTCGCTTAGTGCTTCTACACATTTAAATAAGCCCCCTTCTTTTGTTTAATTGAATGCTTGTTTTTTTCTTTAACATCTTAGTACATATGAATAAAACCACATTTATCTTTATCTAATTACAGATTAGTTTAAAACAAAGTTAATTAATTAGAAATTTATATATCAGTGATAGAACCAAACATAGCTACCATGGCTACAAGATATATCAGACATATTAGCAAGATATAGAAAATGTAACTGATATGTCTGATATATTATTAACAGTCGAAGATGTGCCCCCAAGTGATAGGTGTTGCTGCATCTGCAAATCGTAAATACAGCTCCTAATTAAAAAACAAAAATGAACTTAAGTTAGATTTTGGTGACTTAAATGGAGCAGAAGTTTATATAAGGTAGTATATTTTTCATCTCCTTCACATTTAAAATTATATAGTTCCTAATCTGGAACTGATAACGAGTATTCACTATCCATTTGATTAATTTTATTATTATTTATATTTAATTTTAAAATTCGCCCAATTCTTTTTTCAACTTGTTTTAGTTCGTTTCTTTAATTTAATTAAATAATCGTTATTTTTTCCATTTTAACATTTTAGTATATAGGAATTAAACCAACATTTAACCTTATCTAATTACATGTTAGTTTAAAACGAAACTTATTAAAGATTTATATATCAGTAGTAGCAACAAATATAGCTACAAGATATACTAGACATATCAGTAAGATATAGGAGGTGTAACTGATATGTCTGATATATTATTAAAGGTCGAAGATGTTTCCCAAGCTGTAGGTGTTGCTGCATCTACAATTCGTAAATACAGTTTTTTAATTGAAAAACAAGGTTATACATTTTCAAGAAGTAACCAAGGAGCCTTAATGTATGATAAAGAGGAAGTATCTATATTTAAAGATATAATTCAAATTAAAAAACAAAAGAATATGACTCTAGAAAAAGCTGTACAACGAGCCCTTTCTAACATGTCAGATATGGTAGATATCGCAGATATATCTAGAGACCTATATGATGATGTGTCTGATATGTCTGATGTGCGAGATGTGTCTAAAGCTATAGCTGCTATGCAAGCTCAAGTAAAAGCTGTCTTAGATCAGAATGAAAAAGTTCTTCTGCAAAATCAAGAACTCATAAGAAAGGTTGAACGATTAGAAGATACCAGTTTGTTAGAAAAAGAGAAAATTGAAAACAGGGATAAGCTACTCCTTGATGCAATGAAAGAAATAAAAGAAACTAAAAAGGCGATTGCTACATCTTTAGAAGAAAATAGGAAGGCACTTCAAAAGAAGTGGTGGGAATTTTGGAAATGATAAATACGTAATATATATAATATTTATATAAATTTAAACCTACTAACGGAATTTTATATTTTTATGTATATTATATATATAAATTAGATGTATTGATTGTATAAATTACAGTTAATGCATCTTTTTATTTATAATTTATATAACAAGGGTTATTTATTTATATAATTTATGTTACAATATACATATATTATATATAAGGAGTGGGATTTATTAATGAAATTAATTCTTGCTAATGATATTGGAAATGACAAAATGAAGATTCTTGAACCAGGCATGAAAGGGGTAGTGAAAGTTCCAAGTGCTTATAAACGAATTAATCGAAAACCTTCGGTTCACGAAAATGATGTGAAAAAAAACGTAACAAATCTTATTGACCAATTACTTGTACATATTTCAAGCTCATCCATTCGTCGTGATGGTTTATACCTGATTGGAGAACGAGCGATTCAAACAACAGAAGGCGTTAGTAACATGGATATTGCAGTTCATGAGAAACATAGCAGTGATTTACCTTTAATTAACACGTTAGGTTATGCTGCGGCAAGAGTGGTACAAAAACACTATGAGGAAAAAGAGGAACTTCCTCAATCTCTAAAAGCAGAAGTGGGCATGAGTAGTGCCATTCCGGCAAGCCAACATAATGTAGAAACAGCAAAACAATTAGAAGAACGCTTTATGGGGACTTCTCATGTGGTGATTGTGTATGTTGGTCAAGAGCAAGTAACCGTAGAATTAGACTTCTCACAAGTAAAAGTCACAAAAGAAGGTATTCCGGCATTATATGCGATCTTTGAAGCGCCAAATGATATGTTTAAAGAGTTTTCTAAAGAATATGGATTGAAAAAGGTAGATGGTTCATATTTTATGAATTCGAAGATTATGCATATTGATATTGGAAGTGGAACAACGGAGTACATTTATTCTGTTGGTGTAAATCCTCAACCAGAACAATGCACAGGAGAAAGACGAGGAGTGGGCCATGCCGTTGAAGAAGCGATTCAATTAATGAAGGAAGAACGTAAAGGCCTAAACATTAACCGTCAGCAATTTGCGAAATACATTGAGCGACCAGATGAATACCCAAAAGATCATGATTTAGCTGTTCATTATTTACGTGAGGCTCGTATCAATCAGGTAGATTTCATTTTAGACGATGTAGAACGTAAATACACAACGACATTATCAAGTGAACCAGAATATTTGGCTTGTTATGGTGGGGGATCTATTGAATTTAAAGAAGATATGTATAAATTCTTAAAAGAATTTGCAGATTCTGTAGATGCGAAAGTCCTTTGGATCCCTGAACAATACGCAGTTGATATGAACGTGAAAGGATTAGATATCTTAAATCGCAACATGCTATTTACGGAAGAATACAAAGAAACTGTGGTGATGTAAGGATATGACGACTGAAAAAAAGAGAAAAACACAGTACAATTGGAAGTTCAAAAGCAATGAAACTGATGAGTTTTATGAGTGGTTTGAGAATCAAGATAATATTGCGCTCTCTTTACGAAAAATGGTGTACCATATCATTGAATTGTATGGGACGGATAGTGTTTTAGATCATCATGTCGATAAAGAAATGAGTCGGGATATGTTCATTTTAGAGGCTCTTAGAGGAAAAGAGGCCTTAACGGTGAAAGATAGTATTCTTTCAGGAGGATCTCCAAGAATAGATTCATCTATTCCGGAGAAACGGTCCTCCTCTGTACAAGAAGAACGTCCAGTAAGTGAAGAACCGAATAAACCAGAAGCCAAAAGTAAAGTCAATTATCAAGAGGTTAACCCGAAATCAATTTTTTGATAACTTTTAGGGAATAGAGTATAGCCCTCACATCATGTGAGGGCTATTTTTTGTAGAGAGATAAAATAAGTTGAATAAATAAAATGGAGGGATGCTTCCCTTTAAGGACTGAAAAAAATCCATTCAAGAATAGACTGACAGATTAAAGTTTTATATCAGAGACGTGAGGAGGTTAAATCAACTATCTTTAGATTTGGAAGTCTTAGCGCTTGATCTGTATTAAAATTCGATGGCAGCAGAAAGTGTAGATGGCGAGAGAAGTAAAGCAAAAACAAAGAAGGAAGAACTAGCAGATGAACTTGTTCAAACAATCTCTTTTGATTAAATTAAAACATCTCCGGGTCCAAAAAGATCATTTAAGAATAAGTAAGTTTATAGATTGTTAGTGGTCAACATCTAGCAAAAAGAATTCAAAAAGAAAAGGAACTCTGACGAAAAAGTGATTGGGGTTGAGGTGGAAAATCAGAGAGCTTTACGAAAAGAAATTGGTGAATAAAAAGCTGATATAGAGTCTCAAGTTGGGACAGAAAAAGCTGGAACGGAAGCTCAAATTTCATTAAAAGAAGATGAAATGCGGATGAAAGATAGGAGCATACAGCTCTATAAAGATGAGAAGAAAATGTTAAAAGAAAAGCTCAAAAAGTGGAAAGAAAAGAGCAAGGTCTTTACTAAAATTGAAAAAAGTCAGGTCGACCGTATATCGACACTAAGGTTTTTTGATATCGACACTACCTCAACAGTAGGTCGGCACTATATCAACACTTTTGGCTTTTTCGTGTACCCACGATTTTGTTAGGCTTTGCCTAACCCCACACGGTCCGTGGGGGCAAAAACCCCTTATGCTCTTCTAGCTTTTGAAATGTAGAGCACTGAATGTTGCGAGAGGAAGAATGAAATGGAGACTAAAGTGAGAAATATAGATCCAGTCGCATTGAAAAAGATTGATGAACTGGCAAAAGAAAAAGGAATTTTTGAAAGGTCAGCTTGAAATGCTGGCCTTTTTTCGAGAACAAACGACGCGAGAACGTCATCTAGAAAACCTCATTGATAAAAACATTGAGATGATAAAAAAGTGTTCTTATTTTATGGAGAGAAATGCCGAGTCCTTAGAAAAGTTACAACATAGTATTGAGACTGTGGTGGGAGAAATCGAAGAGTTGTAAAGGAAAAAGGGGAAGGAAGATGAGGGTATCTAAATTGCCACATTTCAATCCAAGAGTATAAAAAAGATTGGTATGTTGTGAAAGTGTATCAATCGTTTTCAATCAGGGAAAAATTAAAAAGTCGAGGGTACAAATACAGTTCTTTAGAGCAAGCCAACACGATGAGGATCGAGTCATATTATTATTTATGCGTCTCCAATTGCTACGATCATCGAGATTACTTGAAGGAAAATGGTTTTAGATGGAATGGTTACGGGGTGAAAAAAGCCTGAATGAAGAAAATCCCTACGCAATCTTTACAAAAAGAGGAGGCCATGCTCTTACATTTAGCTAATGTTAAGGTGAAAGTGGCAGCTGAAAAATAATAAAATTGTTTAATAAAAAAGGGAGCACAATAGCTCCCTTTTTTCATTCGGATTGAATATGGTAATTGGTTATTACTTATACTTTTTGTCTTTTCGGGAATTTTATACATAAGGATTGAATAGGAGGTTGTTTATTATGGAAGAACACGGAAAACAGATTAGACTTACAGCAGGAGAAATAGCTCAACTGTGGACTCAGTACATGAACGATACTTCAAGTATTTGTATGCTAACGTACTTTTTAGAAAAGGCCGAGGATGGAGAAATTAAACCTATCATTGAGTATGCTTTAGAGCAATCTCAAGCTCATATTCAAAAAATAACGGCCATACTTACGGAGGAAAAGAATAAAATCCCTCATGGCTTTAAGCTAGAGGAGGACGTAGATTTAACGGCTCCTAGATTGTTTTCTGACAGTTTTGTCTTAAATTTTATACACCAAATGGCTAAGATTGGACTTACTGCTTATTCAGCTAGTTTATCTTCCTCTACAAGGTCAGATATTACAAGCTACTATGAAGAATGTGTAACAGAGACCATGCAATTATATAAGAGGTCAAAGGATCTATTATTATCAAAAGGTTTATATGTTAGAGCTCCTTACTTTCCAAATCTAGAGCAAGCTGACTTTGTAAAAAAGCAAAGTTTTTTATGGGATATCTTTGGCGAAAAAAGATCTTTGACAGCTATGGAAGTGACGAATCTATATGCTAACCTTCAAAGAAATGGTTTAGGAAGTGCGTTTCTTGTTGGATTTAGTCAGGTCGCAAAGTCAAAGGAAGTCACACATTTTTTATTAAGAGGCTCAGATATTGCAAAAAAGAATATTAAAATACTTGGGGAGAAGTTAGCAGAAAGTAACCTCCCGATCTCCTCTACATGGGATGCAGATATTACAAAAAGTACAACCCATACCTTTTCTGAAAAACTCATGATGTTTTATACCTCTGCTTTAATTGCTTTAGGAGTTGGGTATTATGGTACAGCGATTGCTGAAAGTCCTAGAGTTGATTTGGGGGCTATGTATAACAGATTAACAATGGAGACACAGAAATATGCAGAAGATGGAAGTAACATTATGATCAAAAATGGGTGGCTTGAACAGCCTCCTATGGCTCCTGACAGAAAAGAATTGGCAAAGGGTTAAAACGATGTGGAGGCAAAAGAAAAGCTATTATGGAGCATTGCCCTACCCGGTTTTGGTCAAATCCTAAATGGTAAATTAATCAAAGGTATTTTCATCCTTTTTTTAGAAATTCTAATCAATGTGCAAGCTAATTTTAATGAAGTCATTATCTTAAGTTTTCATGGAGACATTGTATCTGCTATAGAACAAACCAATTACCCATGGTTAATGTTTTATCCCTGTCTTTATTTTTTTGCGATGTGGGATGCTTTTAAAGATGCAGGAGGAGGAAAAGAACCCTATTCGTTTCTTCCTTTTGTCTTTGGAGCTTATTTTGTAACGGTAGGATTAATTTACTCGTCTGATTTAAAGCTATTTGGTGTGTTATTTGGTCCTGTTTGGTTACCTATGCTTTTTTTGATTCCCGGTGTAGGAATAGGCTTATTAGGGAAATTAATAGCTAGGTTGGGATAGCAAGCCACACTGTTGCCTATAGATTCTTCTTAAAGTATTTCTGATCAAATCTTATTTCAAAGTAACATGAAAATCACATGGTAAAAGAGGCCTGAATTTTGCAATTAGTGGAGAAATAATGCAAAATTCGGGCCTGTCATCCCATCTACATCTACTCATTTATACTTGTCATTCATTTTTTAGACGTAAACGTCGATTTTTCCTACTTCTTTAGAAAGAATCTCGATTCCTTCTCGACTCAGTACTAGTTTTCCATTTGCTAATACCATATTGTCTTTAGATATTTTCCCCGTAATCATACACGCTTTATGATACTGATATTTTCTTAGAATGATCTGATCTTTGTCTACAAAGATTTCTAAAGGATCATTCTTCTCAATAGAAAGGTTTCTTCTTAGTTCCTTTGGTAGGACTACACGACCCAATTGATCGATTTTTCTCACGATTCCTGTACTTTTCAATTTAATAACACCTCTTTCCCTTTTACTTCTTTATTGTAGCAAACATGGAAAAAGGAGGAGTATAATAAAAATATGGTATATTATCATTTTCCTGGGACTTTTTTTATTTTGACTCTATTCAATTGTATAGAAGGGTATATATACTAAAATCATAGATAGAGAGAAGGAGGAAGAACGATGGCTCATAAAATTAGTGTAACTGGCTGTCCGACTAGCTCAATTCAAGACTATGGGAAGTACCTGGCTTTTGATATGGAGGAAAAGGGAAGTCCAAATGCACCAAAAGGGATTCCGTTTAAAAGTAATGAAATTACTTATACAGTTGTAGTGAGTCTTAAACAATTTAACAAATTAAATATAAGCCAGGAGGAATTTTCTCAACGACGCTTCCTTGTGCAAGGGGAACCATGTTTGGATATTCCGTTTGAACAATGTACAGGTGAGATCGGCGTTATTTGTATGCAGATACAAGAAATTGAGGACAAGGGAAAAGAGAAGGGACAACCGAAACAAACACCCAAAAAGGGTTCAAGAGCTAAAAAACAAGAGGAAAATAAACCTCAAGAAGAAAGTAAACAAAGGAAAGAGAAAAAGCAAATTCTTGTTCCGAAGGGAACGAGAGAATGGATGTCTTTAGAGGAAATTAAGGTTCCAGAGACCTTTCTTCAATTTACACCAGGAATAGCAAAACAAAAGGCAGTAGAAGAAAGTATTGAGCAGAATGGAACGGTGGATAAACCGATTATTATTGATCCAAATACACATGAACTGGTAGATAGTTATAGTCGTTATTTTGTAGCCAAGAAAAAGAAATTAGATCGTGTTCCTGTACACTATTAAAGGGAGTTCCTATATTTATTGAGTGCATAAACTCTCCCGTTTTCATGCACTCCTTTTGTGTTGGAGAGGGGAAGAGAGCCTGCTAAACCAACGATGTATAAAATCCTGTATATCTATAAAAAAGGGGGAATTTTGAACTCCTCGTCCCCAAGGGATAGCATTTCTGACATCACTCACGGTAAAAAGAGCGAATTGATCAGTTTCTTTTAAAAGTAAGTAATTTATCTTCATTGTTGGAGCAACTTATTGAATGTCGAAATATCATCAAGAGTCCAGTTGAGAGAGTTTAAAGACCTAAGAATGGAATAAATATAAAAAGGAACATACATATTCGTCCTACTAATTTGTATGTTCCTTTTTTCCATTCTGCCTTAATCATAATATTGTGCAAAAGAAGCAGTAATTTTGATAATGAATCTCGAATTATATTATAAAACCTTAAAATTCTTGCTTACTCAGATAATCAAAAACTTTGCGATGTTTAATTAGTATTAACTTCTTAAGATTTATAGTGCTTTACTTAATAAAGTTTATCGAATATTTTGAATCGGCGTTGTTTCCAATCGACGGCGTTCAAGTTCTAAGTCCATTTCTGTCCGTTTATCATCTAGTTTGTAGGGAATCATGGTGATTCCGATCAGTACACAGATGAATAGTGGTATCCAAATAAAGCTTATTTCAATATAATTTAAAGCGTTTACAGTTTGTTTTTCGTTTGGAACATAACCGCCTATTTTTAGTATCACTCCCACAAGTGCACTTCCAAGTCCTAAGCTTACTTTTACAAAAAATCCTTGGAAAGCCGCAATCATCCCTGCAATACTTCGATGATTTTTATACTCTGAATAATCAATAACATCTGGCTGAATCGCAAAAGTGGTGCCGAAGATGCCATAGATTCCAAGCCCGGTAATAGCCAATCCGGAAATTAGTAATACTGGTGATGACTTTCCAAAATAAATGACAAGATCTCCAACAATATAAATGACTGTACTTAAAAGCAACACATTTTTCTTCGGCATTCTCTTTTGTAGCCAGGGCAATATAAGCAGCATCGGTAGACCTGAGAGAATACCGAAAAGTCCTACAAACGTCAGCCAATCCGCATGGTCTAGATTATACGTGAAATAGTAGATAACGGTCGTATTCCTAATGACAAAAAGACCAAAATAGAGAAAGTTCAAGATAAAGAAAATAACGGCAGGGCCCGTCAACCCTTTAAAATCCTGTTTAAATGAGGATCTCCCTGGTTGAACGGTTGGCGGAACCACCTCTTTGGTATTCAGAAAGGTAAACACAAATACAAACACTGCGGCAATACCATAAACGGTCATCGTAATTAAATAACCCTTTTGGTTATCGCCTTGACCGAAGAAATTCACCATTGGAGTCGTAATTGACATGACTAAAGCCGTTCCAATTAACGCGCAAATCATACGAGTCGATACCAACCAGTTTCGCTCGTGGTTATCAGAAGTTAGCCTCGGTACAATCGTATTCAATGGGATATTAACCACGGTATAAGCAATATTCAACAAACAATAAGTGATATATGCCCAGAGAATCTTTCCTGACATACTAAAATCCGGGACGATAAAGGTCATGATGGTAAAGGCAGCAAACGGAATGGCCCCGATTATGAAGTAGGGTCTTCCTTGTCCCCATCTAGTACGAGTCCGGTCAACCAATAATCCCATACCGGTGTCGGCAAAGGCATCAATGATTTTGGTTACTAACATTAAGGTACCGGCAACAGTTGCGGTAATTCCAAAGACATCTGTATAAAAAAACAACAGATAAGACGCCATTGTACTAAATACGAGGTTGCAGGCGAAGTCGCCCGCCCCGTATCCAATTCTTTTTTTCCATTTATTCATCTCTATCACATATCCTTTTCTTAAATTGGTAAAGCATATGCTCAAATCATCTTGTAGAAAGTTTTGTCAACGCTTTCATATTAGACTTTAAATTATGATAGATAGATTTATAAACTTGGTAATAGTCATTATATTTCTTATGATTCTCTTTATCAGGCATAATTTTCTGATCAAGAACTTGCCATTTCTTCACATCTTCATAAGAAAGAAGACCTGTACCAATTCCAGCAAGCATAACATCGCCCATATTTGCTTCTACATCGTGAATTGGGCAAACCACTGGATAGCCAGTGACATCGGCAAAGATTTGTCTCCACAATTTTGATTTTGTAACGCCTCCGGCGAGTAATATATATTCACCTAAATTTTCTCCAGTCGCTTCAATAGCATCTCGTAAGGAAAAGGCAACCGCTTCCAAAAAGGCACGATAAATATGAGCCTTTGTATGTGCCAATGATAGCCCCACGATAGTCCCTTTTGCATCGGAATCCCAAATAGGGCTTCTTTCCCCCATAAAGTAAGGAAGGACAATCAACCCATCACTCCCAACAGGAATGTCTGTGGCCTGCCTATTTAACACCTCATAGGCGTTCTTTCCGCCCGTTTTTTCTACTTCCAATTCATATTGACACAATGTTTGACGAAACCATTTTACAATCGCTCCAGCTGTAGCACCACCGGCAAAATGATAAGAAAGTCTTTTCGCATCATATAAATAAGGCCAGACAATCAAATCCTTGCCTTTCACTGGTTGATCGGAGATTAAGGCTGCGCACATCGAAGTTCCTATGGCCGCGGCATACCTACCAGATTCAAATACGCCAAGTCCAATATTGGCAGCACCACAGTCGATCCCACTGGCGACAACAGGCATTGCCTCTGAAAGGCCCAGCTCCGCCGCGGCTTCTTCTGTCAATCCACCGACAATATCTGTTGATTCCACGATTTTCTCCGGCATCATCGATAGAGGAATTCCCATGGCATCCATCATTTCCTCAGACCAGGTTCGGTTATTCATATCGAAAATTCCGCCGATATTTCCTGCAGAGGAATAATCAATAGCAATCTCTCCGGTCAGTTTATAAATCACATAATCATTCGGTGGGAGAAATAGTTTAGTTTTCTGCCAATTTTCCGGTTCATGATTTTTCATCCATAACATTTTGGTATAGCCATAATAAGGATCAGCGCCATTATGGGTAACTTCGCGGAGTTTTTTTTCTCCAATATGATCTAAGACCCACTTTGTTTCCGGTTCTGCTCTTCGGTCCATCCAAATCATGCACGGCCTAACGGGTTCCATTTTTTCGTCCAATGGAATTCCTGAACCTCCATATAGCCCACTAATGGCAATCCCACGGATTTGTTCTGCGGGTATTCCTGACTTTTGTACCGTGTTTTTAATCGATGTTTTCGTTGCATTCAGCCATACATCGGGCCACTGCTCCGCCCATAATGGCTTTGGGGTTAACACATCATATTCCTGTAAATCTTGAGCAATCAGATTACCTTCTGTGTCCATTAGGATTGTTTTGGTACCGGATGTTCCGATATCTGTACCGAGTAAGTAATTCATTGAGAGGTCCTCCTAAGTCTATTTATTAATCTATTAAATGCTAGTGAAAGCTCCATCGATGACAAAGTCAGATCCTGTAGTAAAGCTACTAGTGTCTCCTGCCAGATAAACACAAATGGACTGTAGTTCTTCTGGTCTCCCCATCCGATGAAGCGGTGCCATTTCATTCCACTGTTTGATTAATGGTTGTAAGCTTGGAGAATTTAAGGTAAGTTCTGTACCAATATATCCTGGACTAATACAATTTACCCGCACATTTCTTGATGCCCACTCCACTGCGAGCGACTTGGTTAGCTGGATGACGCCTGCTTTAGAGGCATTGTACGAGCATTGTGGCTGCGGTACATTCACAATATGTGCTGACATCGATGCGGTATTAATAATCGAACCACCACCTTGTTTTAACATGACTTTTCCAGCTGCTTGGGCTGTTAGAAATACACCGGTAAGATTAATATCAATGACTTTTTTCCATTGTTCAAAGGTCATGTCCTCTGCTGGTACATTCAAGCAGACTCCCGCATTACAAAAAGCAACATCTAAACGACCAAATGCTTCTAGTATGGTTTCAATCATGGCATCTACATCTATTGGATTGGTAACATCTGCTTGGATGGCAATTGATTTAATCCCATTATTTTCTTCAAGTTCCTTAGCTGTCTTTTTGGCCTCCTCAATATCCAAGTCCACAATCGCTATATCTGCTCCTGCTTCAGCGAAAGCGATTGCAACGCTTTTGCCAATACCCCTTGCTCCACCTGTTACAAAAATTTTCTTTCCGTCTAATCTCATTTTTTCAATAATCCCCATATTTCCCATCCCTCTTTTATTAAGGTATTTTGTAAAACTATTTTATAAAATATATTTATATAATAAAGTTATTTTCCCTGGTAGTCAATAAGTACAAAATTTAAAATTGGCAGATACCTTTTGACAAAGCTGTGATTGTATCTGCTCCTGTGATATATTTAAAGAGTTAAGGTAAATATTTTTATAAAATTAGTTTATAAAATGGGGTATTTTTTCCATGGATAATAGCATTACGTTTAAAGATATAAAAAAGAGCAATTACTCATCGATTTACCACCTTATTTTTCAAAATGAGAAGCTTTCGAAACAAGAAATTGCCAATCAACTTCATTTAAGTTTACCGACGGTCACCCAAAATCTGGTTCGTTTGGAAAAAGAAAAATTGATTGAGAAGAGTGGGCAGCTTGAATCTTCTGTAGGAAGGCGTGCAGCTGCTTATGCCGTTTGCCCTCAGGCTCGAATTAGCATTGGAGTAGAGATTCAGAGGAGGAACGTACAAATTGTGGCCATTGATTTACGCGGTCATGCGTTTCAACAAGAGAGACTAGCAATGGATTATTCCGATGAAGATCGTTATTATAAAGAGTTAAGCCAAGCTGTACAATCTTTCATCTCATCCCTCGATGTGATAGAAGAGCAGATTCTAGGTATTGGTTTTGCCGTACAAGGATTAACGTCCCATGACGGAAAAAAGATCACTTACGGAAAAATATTAATCTCTACAGGATTAGGTATTGAAGTGTTTTCACAGTATCTCCCTTATCGATGTATGTTTTTACATGATGCCAAGTGTGCGGCTATAACAGAGTTGTGGATAAGAAATGATATTGGCGATGCAGTCTATCTATCGATTGGTCCGCACCTTGGGGGTGCAATTATCATAAATAATCAAATTTATATGGGAAAAGAAGGACATAGTGGAACGGTTGAACATATGTCGGTAAATCCTAATGGTCCTGCTTGTTATTGTGGGAAAAAAGGATGCATGGAAACGTTTAGTTCTGTTAATGCACTTCTAGAGGAAGATGAGACATTAGATTTCTTTTTTCTACAGGTACGTTCCAGAACCTCTTCTTATGTGAAGAGGTGGAATTCTTTTTTGGATTATTTAGCCGTTTCAATCAATAATATCCATCTTGTTCTAAACAGGGAAATTATTCTAGGCGGTCATCTATCTCCTTACTTAATGGAGGAAGACATCAAAATTCTTCATGAAAAAGTAAATGAAAAAACCGCATTTCCTAGCAATGACCCATTTATTTATATCAGCCGTTCACCGGCAAATGGGGTACCTATTGGTGCTGCTATACCGTTTATTCAATCATTTTTGAATGAAATTTAATAGGGAAGACAAAACACAACAATGGTTTTCACCACTAAAGTGTAATTTATCTTTAGGAGTACTCCATAAACAGAAAGTACTTTCAAGGATAAATAGTCATAAAAAATATAGTAACGATAACAAAGGGAAAGCCTGCATTAAAAATATGCAGGCTTTTTTACTTACTCAATATGTTATTCTTTAGTATCTACCTTAATTCAGGTGATTTTCGATAACAAAGATTATGTGAACTATATATGAATAGAATACGCATTTAAAAATAAAGTAGTATCATTAGGCAAATAGATTGTTAAGAGGGGGAAATCTCAATGGCTCCATTTATCATCCTGATCTCATCATTTTTGATTTTGCGCCTAATCGGTGTTTTAGGAATAGCCTATTTTGACAGATGGGAAACTTCTCTACAGAGTGCCGTTGCCCTGATGTTCTTATTTACAGCGACGGCTCATTGGGGAAGGAGACGTCTTGATCTTATCAAAATGGTACCTCCGAGTGTGCCAAATCCAGCGCTCATGGTGACCATTACCGGAATACTTGAGATCATTGGTGCTATAGGTTTACTGATTCCGTTTACCTCAAATATTGCTTCAATTGGTTTGGCATTGCTACTTATTATTATGTTTCCAGCTAATATCTATGCTGCAAGAAAAGGAAGCACAATTGACGGAAAGCCTACTACTCCTTTATTTCTTCGAACTATCTTACAAATCATATTTTTGACAGCTGTTATTTTGGCTGGATGAAGTTTTTAACAGTTTTTTATTATGGGAACTGTGTTATAAACCAAGGAATTTTAACTTCCTAGAATGAGGGTTATATAAAGCTCTGGAGCTTTGTAAACCATCAGTTTACGTATTTTCACCAATAGTTTATAGTCATCTTCTCCCTATTGTTATAAAGTGGAAGTGAGAGGTGAAAAGATGAATTTAGGTGAACAGTTAAAAAATTTGAGAGAGCAGTATAATATGAGTCGTGAAGAACTGGCCCAACAAATGAATGTATCAAGACAAGCCGTCTATAAATGGGAAACAAATAAGGGCTACCCTGATATTGATAACTTAATTAGATTGAGTGAATTGTATAAAGTTACACTTGATGAACTGATTAAAGGTGATTCGTCATTTCAAAAAAAAATAGCAATTGACGAAAAAAAGAAAATAGGAAACGATTTATCAGATCCTGGTTTTTACCTAGGCATTATATTAGTGTTTGTGGGACTTTTCCTAGATTTAGGTTCCCTGTCAGCCGGTGTTACAATATTGGGACTCCTAACAATGTGCTTTTATGATGATTTTAAGCAGATATTTTGGAATATAAAACGAGACTTTAAGCAAGAAAAGTAAAGGTAGAAAGGCTTTAAGAAAAATTAAAGCCTTTTTTGGTGTCTATAAGATGTATTATGTAAACTAGGGATGTATAGTTTATACATATTTAGACTGCAAAACCGCCCCATCATCCGTCCTAAATGATTTCTCTTATTCTATATAAGCTGACAATAGTAAGACCGTGGGGCTAGCCCCACCACCCCAGCCTCACTCTCGATACCTGATGAGGTAAAAAAATTACTAAGTATACCTCCTTTTTATATTTAAAAGAAAGGACAATAATTTTTAATTCAAGAATCACCCTTTAATTAACTTATTTGTATATGTTACACTTAATATATATATAATTTGGAAGTGAAGTATTATAATGGAAAAAGCGTTTAAAAAGGGGTTTTTATCTCTACTAGCTTTAATGTTAGTTTTTTTATCTGTAGGGCCTTCAGCTAGTGCAGTATCAATGTCGAAGAGTGAAGAAAATGAACAAGTAGATGAATTAGCAGAGGATCTTGAATTCCTAATGGAAGAAGCTGCGATTTATGATTCAGAAAATAATGTAGTAGGATTTCATTTTGATAAATTAGAAGATAGATTTGGTGAAGTAGAAGAACTTAAAATGCTTCAGCAAGAAATTGAATCTTCCAGCTGTGAACTTGTAGAAACAACAACTACAGAAACTAATTCTGTACAACCATTAGCAGCTAAAAAAACTTGGAAAGGTTGTATGATAGATTCTTTAAAAGACCATTTTGGAGTAGCTATTATTGAAGTAGCTATGACTGGAGGTTTATGGGCTTATTTAGAACAGAAAGCATATAAAGAAGCAGCGAAGCTCTTAATTAAAATTGGTGTGGGTGGAAATGTGATTGGTTTAGCAGCATTTTTGACTTATTATTCTGCTAAATGTTTAGAAGGTGTTGGCCCTTGGGCTAGTAATACTATTGAAATGGATGATTCTATTTCAAACAAAAACCTTTATGGTATAGTGTAAACATAAGGTAAAGTACCCAAAGTAAGGATGATTACAATGGCAAAAGAAAAATTATACTTTTTGGGATATTTTCTATTATTCCCAATAATTTTTATGATTAGCTTTTTCTTATGGCGCTTTGTTATCCAAGGTAATGATATATGGATGGTTTTAACAGATTCTTTATCGATTTTAGGATTATACTATTTAATTACGAGTATTTTCTTTAGCTTCTTTGTTAATAAACAATCTAAAGAAAAGAATGGTGCTAATCTTTAAATCGTATTGCCAGTAAGGTGTATATTTTATTCGTTTTCTAGTTTTAGAAGGTTTTCTAAAACCAGGTCTTATTAAAAATTTAAGACTCCCATTCTAAGGGGGTCTTTTTATTTTGTCCTAGTTTAAAAAACTAGGACAAAATAAACCTCTTTAAAGAGGTTGAAGAGTTAACTAGGTTTGTATAGGTATACATTTAATCAAATATCACATTTTCCCTTTTTTAGATTCTTTAATTAGGACAAGCTTTTTATTGTACATATATTACTTATGAAAGGAGGAATGACTAATGGGTAAAAAGAAAGGTAATGATTCTTCCCCCTTTATGAATTGTAATCGGAATGTTTGTCCTAATCGATTTGATTAAGTCAGAAGGATATTTACAGGGTGCGAACTATTAAGGGTTACAGAGTTTAATAATGAGTTCTTTAAAAGATTTAGACGGTTTCCTACAAGCGCTGAAAGAAGAGGCGTTGAGGAAAGTTGCATAGGTATTTCAGATATAGATCCTTTGGAATTATTTTCTAAAACTAGGACTTATTAAAATTGCTGACTTAAAGTCATCATATAACTTAGAAGGGCACCTAATTGTTTAGATGTCCTTTTTTATTTTACTTAGAAAGAATTGTGTACCTAAAGAGGGCCTAACTTTTTTTCATTTCCGATAACATTCATTATGGTGCGACAAGAAGTCGCTTTTATATAGTGTGGCTCACGCCACTGGTTTAGACGCAAAAACTATCCCCGTCCAAAACTGCGGGCCTGGTAACGGGTTCGTGGGTTGCATGCGGAAATGCGGAAACAGAGAGTCAGTGCACGACTCGGAACACTGCTAGGGGAAGATGAGTATGGTGAACATTAGTGAAGGTTTGTAAGCTTCGTAAATGTTAGCTCAGGATAGTGCACAGAGTTGCCTGGGTATTGGCAAGAGGAAAAGCAGATTCATAATGCTGCTGTGATGCGTCCCGCATCTTGCCCGGAGTAAAGAACCCACCTAACCTCGTCGTATCTATAAGATGCGGAACTTGGTAAGCCCTTTGTTATCTGTGTAAACAGTAGGATGACTGCAAAGTCAAACAATGTGATAGAGGGTAAAGGATACGAGAGAAAGCGAATGCCATTATCTCGAAAGAGAACAGAAAAGCAGGAAACTGTATAACTGGATGGATACTATCGTCCTTGCGGACAAACCCATGATAGGCCCGAAAGGGAGCTGACTTCTCGTTGGTCTCTCGTAGGCACATAAGGTTGTGGCTATCTTTTGACGAAAGAAACGTACTGTTATGTATACCTCCGTTTGGAGCGTCGGCGTGCGTTTTACTTACCTCTATGGTATGTGATGAAGATACGACAGCAAATGGACCTGCAATGGGAGGCTTGAGCCGATGTGTCTTGAAAGGGACTTGCACGGTTCTTAGGGGAGGAGGGGGCAGTGATGCCCCTAACTTACCCGACTTAACTAGTCATTGTTAAATTATCTTTTTAAAAAAAGATCCCTTTGTTTATTGATAGCTAAAGATTAGAATGGGGAAATACATTACTAGGTATAACTTAAGATTAATTTAATAAAAAACATCTGCCTAAGGAGGCAGATGTCATGTTTATTGAATTAATTCTTATTTTAAAAGGTGTTAACAACAAGGAGCGCAACAATCATTCCTTGATTGAAATAAACCTAACTTTTTAATTAAAAGATTCTTAATGCGTAAATAAACTCCTGGATTAACTAATAATTGATCGTGTTTATGAGTTTCTAACGAGGTATTATTAATAAGATATTGTTCTTGTAGAATCACAAACTCTAATTCGTATCTCACAATTAGTTACTCCTTTTCTTTTTTTGTATTTTCACTAGTTTGAGTTGAACAACACTTATTCTCTTCTTCTTTAACTTCCACAATTTCAATTTGGCAACAGTCTTTTTCCTTTTTGTTTCCTTTAAAAATTGATAATAAACCCATATTAATTGTCCTCCTTTAAAGTTCAAAGATTAAGAATAGATAACCTGAGAAAGTAGCCATTAAAAATACGGATACAACAAATGCCCCAACCAGTTTCTTTCTAAAAATACTCTTTAGCATAATGAGTTCAGGTAAACTTGCGCCTGCACCTCCGATTAGTAAAGCCATAGTAGGTGCAAGAGGGAAGCCGTTTACAAGTAATGCTTGAGCAATGGGCATCATTGTTGATAAGCGAATATAGAGGGGAACGCCTATAATAGCTGCTAAAGGAATTACCCACCACTGATTTTGATCTGAAATAAAGGTTAAAAAGTTTGTTGGTACAGCTTCTTTTATGATAGCTCCTATAAAAGCTCCAATTAATACATAAACAAGTACTGATCGTATAAGATCTACGGTCTCTTTAATAGATTCTTTGAGGTTTAGTATAATGTCTTTTCTTCTAGCTTGATCCTGTTCGGGAAGAGCACCTTTCACTATTACATTTTTAACCTGTTCCTTATAATTGTTTTTATCTAGGTACCAGCCGATAAGCATGGAGAAAATAAAGGTAGCAACAGTGTAAATAATCGTAACTTTTACACCATAAATATAAGCCATTAATGCTAAAATCCATGGGTCTAACAAAGGTGAGGTAAATAAGTAAGTCATGGCTGCTTGGAACGGTATGTTACGATTGAGCATTGTAACAAGTAATGGAATAGTAGAACAAGAACAGAAAGGTGTAATAAACCCTAATATTGCTCCCGCAAGATTTCCTAGAAGAGGGTTCTTCCCTCCCATCCACTTTTCAAGTTTTTCAAACGGCACGTAGGCCTGAATGAAGCTAATTAAGAATGAAATACCAACAAATAAGACCAATAAATTTTTACTCAGAGATAGAAATTCCAATAGAATTTTAGTGACAACCTCTGGCATTAAAATCCCCCCTCTTAATGTATATGAATGTTAAAACTATGTATGTTATCAATAGTTGTAAAATACAACTATTGATTTTAAAAAAAGGAGGGCTCAACAGCAACTGCTGTTTTGCATAGCCTCCAGAATTAAATCAATACTTTCTAAAACTTGCCCACGTTTATCTTGAGGAACATTAGAAAGAATCTCCTGAATGTAAACATTCATTTGACCCGCAATATCATTTTCATATCGTTCTCCCTCAGGAGTTAACGTAATAGCAATATACCTACGATCGGTGGATGAAGGTGTACGATTTACTAAATTTCGTTCTACAAGTCCTTGAATATGACGACTTAATGTACTGTTATCAAGACCAAGAGACGAAGATAATTCATTTAAAGACGGTTTGCCTGAACGTTGTACTTCAAATAAGATATGGCTTTGGATTAAGGAAACTCCACAGCATTGAGCTCCTTCTTTCTCAAGTAAACCAAAGCGTCTAATTAAAATTTGGAGCATTTGACGAAATTGATAAGATTCTTTTCCTACTTCTACGTTGTTCATTATTTATCACCATATTTTGTATTTGCTTGTTGAAACAATTGTAAAATACAACTATTTCGTTTGTCAATAAAACATCAAATGTTTTTTCAGAATTTTTGGTTGACTCATTATACAATTGATTATATTATCTAATTAACATAAATAAACATTTTTACTTAAAATGAAAAAATGTTAAAAAAGTTAAAAGGAGAGGTTGAGAATGTTAGCGTTAAATCCAGATTTAAATTCTTACTTTGATAAATTCTTTAACGAATCAATTGAAGGAGGCTCTCTTCCAGAAAGAGAAAAGGTTGTAGCTATTATCACTTCTGCTACTTTACTTAACGATCAAGAAACGTTAAAAAATGCAGTGTTAACAGCAAAACAGTTAGGTTTCACAAATGAAGAAATCGGACAGGTGACAGCAATTGCTATAGCTGTTAGTTCTCAACAATTAAAAAATACACTTGAGGTTAAAACGCCTGAGGATAACACTTCATCCTCTACATGCTGTCAATAAGGGGGAAGAAAATGAATACTCCATTTGTTATATTGGTAAGTCCAAGAGACGATGAAGTGAAAATTGTAAAAGAGTTTGGATATAGAACTATTTTATTAAGAAAAGAAATCCCTTTAACTGAAATATTTGAAGTTGATATGCCTATTGAAATTGATTTAAATAATGAAGAAATGGTATTAGAGAGATGTTTAGAGTTGAAGGATAAGTATAATATCGTTTCCGTATTTACTATGAATGAATATCGTATTCCATTAGCGTCTAAGATAAGTGAAATGCTAAAGCTGGATTACTCATTACCCTATAAGGCAGCTGTGGCTTGTAGAAATAAGAAAATAGCGAGAAACCAACTAAACCAAGCCAATGTAGGATTAGTTCATTATCAACTTGTGAGTTCTCAGGAAGATTTATTGGCCAACAGTAACCATATTAAATTTCCTGTCATTGTGAAGCCCTCAAATGATTCAGGCAGTAGAAATGTATATTTGTGTCAGGATATTGAGGAAGTATCAATAGCAGTTCAAACTATTTTACGTAGTTCAGAAAATATAGTGGGACAGTCTATTGATTCAGAAATCCTTATTGAAGAGTTTTTAAGTGGACCTGAATTTAGTGTTGAAGCTTACACGGTTCATGGTCATACGACTATCCTAGGTATCACAAAGAAAATCGTGACACCTCATCCTTTCTCAATTGAAGTGGGTCATGATTTTCCAGCTCAGTTAAATAGTGATGAGGAAGCATCTATTCAAGAGTTAGTTAAAGAGAGCCTTAATGTCATTGGAGTAGATTTTGCCGTTACTCATACAGAAGTTAAGTTGACAAAAGACGGACCAAAAATAGTTGAGATTAATGCGAGACCTGGAGGCGATGAAATACCTGAACTCGCTAAAGCTGTTACTGGCATTGATCTTAAAACGTTAGCTTTCTATGTTACTTTGGGTAAAGGAATCGATTCTCTCTCGTTATCTTCACCTATTGCTTCTTCGGCGTCTATTCGTTTTCTCCTCGCTAATAAGGCCGGTAAAGCTGTATTTAATAAAGATTTTAACTCGTCTTATATTAAGCAGAAGAAGTGGTATATCCAAAATGGTGACACCGTTCCAAAAACAGAAAGTAATTTTAATCGTTTAGGATACTTTATTATTCATGGGGATAAAGATACTTCTTCAACTGAGGTCGCAAACTCTGTACAAAAGTATTTAGATGTAACGATTCAACAACCTTTGGAGACTTAAAAATGCTTACATACTATGAGAGTAAACTTCGTACTCTTGGTGATAAAATAAGGTTGGAAATTATAAGAGAAATGTATCAACATGAAGAATTGAGTGTCTCTGCGTTACAAGGAAAGTTGCAAATTTCTCAGTCAAAACTTTCTTATCATTTAAAACAACTATTTGATGCTGGATTTATTCGTCGCTTGGAAAGAGGTACATGGTCTTATTATCAAGTGAACGATGAAGAAATTAAACGTATAATCTCTCCATCTGTTTATGAGGAGATTATAAAAAGACAGTGAGCATGGTTCAACTCACTGTCTTTTTATATTAGAAACATTCTTTGTAGAAATCTGAAGCTTTCTGATAATCTCCTATAGAAAAATATACGTCAGCAACCTTCTTACAAAGATGATCACATGATATCGACTGCGTTACAAGAAAATCTTTTGCCCTGTTATAGTGCTTTAATGAATCCTCTATATCCGATAACTTAAAGCAAATATCCCCTAAAAGCTCAAGTGCTTGAGCTGTATGTTTATTAACGTCTTCCATCTGTAAAACGTCATGACATATAGAAGATGCTTTATCGTATTCCTCCTGTAAGTAGTAAACCCTAGCAAGTTCTACTTGAACATTCATAATTTCACTTTCTTTAGAGCCAACACTCTTGTAAATGTTTATGGCTGTTCTTAAATAGAGATCTGCTTGGTGATACTCTTTCTTATAGGAGGAGAGAATACCTAAGTTCGTATAAGTACCAGCTTGGTAGTATTTATTCTTACTAAGCTTAAAAAAGTTCAGAGCTCTCTCATAAGCATCTTTTGCTCCCTTATAACGTTTTAATTGCATGTTACAGATTCCCATTGCCATAAAGATTTCACCAGACTTATAGTAAGTACCCATCTTATCATTTAGGTCACTTGCTTCCTGGAGAAAATTGATTGCTGAGTAGTACTCCTTTAATTTGCCATGGACTATTCCTAGATTAACAAGGATAGATACACGTATCACTCCTTGAATTTGATCGTAAATCATAATTCGATAAGCCTTATTAAGAAGGTTAAGGGCTATTTCATTATTGTTGATTTGACTATGTACATAGCCTAGCGAATCTAAGGATCTTAACATTTCATTTGTATGTTTACTACTCTCTAACTCTGTTATGCTCTCTTCGAAAAAGGCCAGAGAGTGATTGTAATCCTTTTTATGCTCATAGTACTTACCATGAACCCACAATAAAATTCCTCTATCATAGGAATTTAATTCTTTATGAACTAAATAATCCTTCTTTTGAATAAAACCTTCTACTTTTTCATAAGAATTAGATTCTATTTGATTTTCAGCTGTTTTAATTTCTTTCTTAACTTGTGATAATAATAAATCCTTATTTTCTATCGTTTTAAAGAAAGTATCAACTGAACAATCTAGTTTAAGGCTCAATTTTTCTAATATATCAAAAGATGGTTGAACTAGTCCCTGTTCAATCTGGCTTAGATAGCTTCGAGTTATGATGCCTTTAGATAATTCTTGTTGTGTTAACTTTTTTTCTTTTCTTAATTCCTTTATGCGTTGACCTAACATTTGGTCACCCCACCCAATCTTCTCTCTTTAACTTTTTATTCAGTATTATCTAACTCTATTATTAACAATTTTGAACAAAATGTAAATATTTAATTAAATGTTCAGAATATGTTGACAAACTTTTCCTTGTCCATTACTATTTACTTAACAAATTAAACATTTTAACAATAAACAAACAAATGTTAACTAATGTTATTAAAAGGGTGTGAAGCTTATAACCTAGAATAAGAAATGAAGTGCTATCTAATAGTCTGTCTTTATCTCTTTAAGTAAAAGGTAATCAGCATTAAAGAAGCTTTGGAATCATTCGATATTAACAATCTTTAGATGGAATTTAATTATGGGAGGGGAACAAAAAATGAAACTTTATTATAAGAATAAAGCTGTGTATGCATTAATCACAGTGGCAACTGTTATGTTATTCATGGATCCAGTTTGGCCTTAAACTTTAAAACTTAGGAGGATGTAGAATGAATATCTTACTGATTTCAACCTTCGAAGGTGGTTTTCAACCTAATACGATTGCTACAGCAGCTACCCCTTTAATAAAGGCGGGATTTGATGTATCTATATTAGACACCTATGTAGAAGGAATTGTAGAAGAAAAAATTTCAGGTAAAGATTTAGTCGCGATATCTGTTCCATTATTTGATGCTGTACATGCAGGAATTGAAATGGCAAAACTTGTGGCTGATAAAAACCCAAAGGCTCACATCACATTCTTTGGCCAACATGCCACGATTAATGCCAATCGGTTAGCTGGTAAATATAGCGATTCCTGTATCTGCGGCGAGTGGGAACAACCATTAACTTTACTAGCTAAGCATCTTTCTGGTGACAAACAAGATAAACTTCCTGGAGTATTGAGTGCTGAACAAGCTGTAAAAGGAGAGGTTATCCCTCCTCATATGTCCCGAAATCACCTAGATATCCCTTCAAGACATTTATTACCACCATTATATAAATATCCTCAAAAACAGATTAACCATCTTTTAGAGTCAGAAGAAATAGTAGGCTCAACAGAGATTGCAAGAGGTTGTCATCATAAATGCCTGTACTGTTCTGTCTTTGCTGCCTATGGCGGAAAAGTCATCCTTGTACCAGAAGAAATTGTATTACAGGATGTAAGAAATTTGGTAGAAGGCGGCATGACTCATCTTACCTTTATAGATGCTGATTTCTTTAACGCTAAATATCATGGTATTAAAATCTTAAGAAAACTACACCAAGAATTCCCTCAACTTACGTACGATTTCACTACTCGGGTAGATCACATTTTAGAAAACAAAGAGACTTTATTAGAAATGAAGGACTTAGGAGTCAAGTTCATTACTTCAGCTTTAGAATTCCCTTCTGAAGAAGTACTTGATGCGGTAGCTAAAGACACAAGTGTAAAGGACATCGAAGAAGCTATTCGTTATTTGAGGGAGGTAGATATCAAACTTAATCCAACCTTTATCATGTTTAACCCTTGGACCAAATTTGAAGATCTTACTACGTTCCGATCTTTCATAGAAGATAATCAATTAGGGGATATTGTAGATCCAATTCAATACGAAACTAGGTTGTATTTATATAAAGGCTCTCCACTATTACATAAAGATTCTATTAAAAAGCTGGATTTGGAAGAGCATGAATTTCATTATGACTGGAAACATCCAGACCCTAAATTAGATGAACTCTATTTTGAAATGTTAACACCAGCAGAAGAAGGAATCTTCAAACGCTGCTGTTTGAAGTGCTAAGGGGAGGGAGAGAAGAATGGCTCAAAAACCTTTGGTAGCTGCTTCCGTCAATCAGCCTAGTACACTAACTAGTATCGATACTTACACTAATATTAGAAAGAAAATTATAGCTGAGTTTATTGGTACTTACTTTCTTATATTCGCAGGTACGGGTGCTATTATGGTGAACTCCCTTACAAATAGTTTAACGCATGTTGGTGTAGCTTTAACCTTTGGATTAGTGGTCCTAGCTTTAATTTATTCTTTTGGCCATATCTCTGGAGCACATTTCAATCCTGCTGTAACAGTTGCCTTTCTTTTCTTAGGCGAAATTACGAAAAAAGAAGCCATGACTTATATTCTGACGCAATTAATAGCAGCTTTAGCTTCAAGTACGACCTTATTAATCATGTTTGGTAATGTTTCAAACCTCGGTTCAACCATTCCTAGTGGATCTTGGTTACAGAGTTTTATTCTAGAATACGTCTTAACTTTTATATTGATGATGGTTATTTTAACATCTGCCGTTCACGGTAAAGCTGTTAAATCCTTTGCAGGACTAGCTATTGGAGCAACCGTAGCGCTAGAAGCCATGTTTGGAGGACCTATTAGTGGAGCATCGATGAACCCTGCTCGGTCATTCGGACCAGCCATGGTTTCAGGTGAATTCAATAGCCTTTGGATTTACTTGGTGGCTACTATACTAGGCTCCCTTAGTGCTGCTTTAATCTATACCTTACTTCATGAAGAAGAATAAAAATGGGGAGGAAGAATAAAGATGAAAACTGCTAAATTAGTATTACTCGGGGGATTCCTCGGTGCCGGTAAAACAACTACTATGATTAATTCAGCTTTAAAACTTGAAGAAGAAGGATATCGTGTAGCGATTGTAACCAATGACCAAGGAAAAGAATTAATTGATACAGAACTTGCTCGTAGAAGTGGGCTAAATGCTAAGGAAGTAACAGGAGGCTGCTTCTGTTGCCAGTTTGACGATTTATATAAGAATCTAAATATATTATTAGAAGAAAAGCAACCAGATGTGATTATCGCTGAAGCTGTAGGGAGCTGTACTGATTTAGCAGCAACGGTTATCCAACCTTTAAAACAGTACTACTCAGACCAATTCACAACTGCACCTTTAACTATTGTCGTAGATCCTGCTCGACTTATACATGAGTTAAATGCTACGGAGGAAAGACCTTCTTTTTCCCAATCAGTAAGTTATATATTTGAAAAACAGTTAGCAGAAGGAGATATTATCGCTCTAAATAAATTAGATCGTTATTCTCCTGAAGAAGTTGAAAAATTATATAGTTATCTACAACAACGTTATCCTCAAGCTATTATTCAAACTATCTCTGCTGAAAGAGGAGATCATCTTGATACCTTAACTCAGACGTGGCTGACGACCGACTTAGGAGGAGATAAGGTTCTCGATATTGATTATGAACAATATGCAGAAGGGGAAGCACAATTAGCCTGGATGAATATCCTAGGTGATCTAAGTGGTAAAGAAAAAGTAAATCCACATGAATGGACTAAGTCTTTTCTAAGTAAGCTAAACGATCATTTCTTAAGAGAGAAGATGGCTATAGCTCATCTAAAAGTTCATGTAGGTTTTGAAGACGGATTTGTAAAAGCGAGCATGGTACACACCGGGGATGAACCAACATTTACGGAGAAAAACACAAAAGAGCATACAGAATTTAGGGTGGTTCTAAACATTCGCATTGAAGCATCCCCAGCTGTTCTTAACCTAGTAGTCGCAGATGCTATTGAATCCCTGAATAAAGAATTTAATACGGAGTGGAATGCCACATATAACGAATGCTTTAGTCCACTTCCACCAAAGCCAGTTCATCGTTTATACGAAGTATTGTAAGGAGGAAAATAAATGAATTCATCAATCTTAATTGAAATCTTCCCTAGTGTTCTAGGTAACCAAGACGAGTGCTGTGACATGGATGCAGAAATGGAGCCCGGCTCTAGTTGTTGTGAAGACAGTGAAAATTTTTATGAGGAAAGCCTAGAATTAAAGGAACGATTAAAAGAACACTTTGATAAGACTGTCAATGTTCATCTCTATAACTATGACATCTCAATGGATCGAGTTATGGCTAAGAAGAAATTAAGTGAGTTAATGAGAAAAAGAGGATTTAAACATGTAAGTGAGGACGATATTCTTAAGTATGCGACTCCAGCAGTAGTCGTTAACGGAAGTCTAATAAGTTTTGCTACTAAGCCTCAGATGGAAACAGTAGTAAAAGAAATAAGTTAATACAAAGAGACAGAGTCAGTAATATGACTCTGTCTTTTCATTTATAACACTAAACTTACTCCAATTGAAATCATTCACTTTTTAATGATAGATACGCTTTCTCGAAATTCTGATAAGTATGATTTCCAAGGGCCTTACAATCCTCATTAAAGAAGCGCTTAAAAATAAATTCTTTAGCTTGTACGACATTGAAATTGCGTGTATTCATAAGTAATTTAAAATAAGATTGAAAATATTCAACGGATAAATTTCCAGCACGATTCACGACCATAAATACGTTCTCCTTTAGAATTATTTCAAGTCCATTCCCTTAATTATTGATATGAATAGGTTAATGAAGTTGCTAAGGAAAAGCAAGATAATCGTTTCCTTCTTTAATAAAATGATACAAAAAGTCTCAGAAAGGGGTTTATAAAGTGATAATTCGTGAAGCCAGAGAAAAAGATATGGAGAGTATATTGAAGATTTATAACGAAGGCATTGTGGATCGCATAGCTACGTTAGAGTTAGAAACAAAAGATATAACCTATATTAGACAATGGCTCTTTGAACGTTCAGAACGGTATGAAGTCATTGTAGCAGAGGTAGAAGAATCCATAGCAGGATGGGCTTCTCTAAATCCCTATTCTCACCGTTGTGCCTATAATGGTGTGGCTGACTTATCCGTCTATATCCAGAGAAAGCAACGTGGAAAAGGAATTGGAAAAGCATTATTAAAGGACCTAGAAGATAGAGCGAAAAAATCTGATTTTCATAAGTTGGTTCTATTCACCTTTCCATTTAATCAGGCCGGTCAAAGCTTATATAAGGGTATAGGATTTCGTGAAGTAGGGGTATTTCAAGAACAAGGAAAACTAGATAATAAGTATGTAGATGTTATGGCCATGGAGAAAATTCTTACATAGTGAATTAAAGTCTCTAAAAAATCTTTTTAGAGGCTTTTCATATGGCTAATCTTAATAAAAGATATAGGTTAGGTGAATTTATTTTTGGAGTTGCAAATAGTAAAAAAAATCGTTATATTATATACCATTAACATATAATAATATAATTATATGTTAATTAACGTTAATGTTGGGAGGACAATTCATGGATGTAAAGACTACAATTGAAATTGAAAAAGCAGCACAAATATTAAAGCTGTTAGGGGATAAGACTCGCTTATCTATGGTGAAACTTCTAGAAACGCATGAATGTTGTGTTTGTGAACTGGTAGAGATATATAAAACGAGCCAGCCTGCTATTAGTCAGCATTTACGAAAATTAAAGGATGCCAAAATTGTAAAAGAGCATCGAAGAGGAAAGTGGATATTTTATTCTCTCAATAAAGAACATCAATATTATGGGTTCGTTTCTAACATCCTTGAATCGCTACCAACTCAGCATGAACGTTTAAACGAGTTAGAAAAACAAGGATTACGTATTTGTTGTGATTAATTGGAGGTTTGTACATTGACATCAGTTATATTGGCATCATTGATTTTTCTTGTGACACTTATCTTAGTCATATGGCAACCAAAAAATCTTTCTATCGGATGGTCAGCCTGCGGAGGAGCCATTCTTGCTCTTATTGTAGGAGTAGTGGATTTCGGTGACGTAGTGGATGTAACCTCTATTGTCTGGAATGCTACCTTAACTTTTATTGCTGTTATCATTATTTCTTTAATTTTAGATGAAATTGGTTTCTTTGAATGGGCAGCCTTGCATATGGCGAGAGCTGCTGGTGGTAATGGTGTTCGAATGTTTGTTTATGTTTCTCTTCTTGGAGCTGTAGTGGCTGCATTATTTGCAAACGACGGAGCAGCATTGATTCTAACACCGATTGTACTAGCTATGGTACGAGCCTTAAAATTTGAAGATCATATGGTCTTTCCTTTTATTATTGCAAGTGGTTTTATTGCCGATACCACCTCATTACCCCTTGTGGTCAGTAACTTAGTAAATATTGTATCAGCTGACTTCTTCGGAATTAGTTTCTCTGAGTTTGCTTCACATATGATTGTACCGGACTTATTTGCTCTGTTCGCTAGCATCATCGTGTTGTATATTTACTTCCGTAGAAATATACCAAAGACCTACAACGTAGCCGATTTACAAAGACCACGTGATGCCATCAAAGATGAGAAGATGTTCCGACTATCCAGAATTGTGCTTATAGTTTTAGTACTAGGCTACTTGATTGGAGAATTCTTTAGCATACCGGTTTCTATTATCGCTGGTATTATTGCCATCCTATTCTTACTAATGGCTAGAAAAAGTTCAGCTGTTCAAACGAAAAAGGTATTAAAGGGAGCTCCATGGGCCATTGTTTTCTTCTCTATTGGTATGTATGTGGTGGTCTATGGACTACGAAATGTTGGTTTAACAGAAGTGCTAGCTAGTGTCATTCAAGCAACAGCTGATCATGGATTGTTTGCAGCCACGATGGGTATGGGTTTCATTGCAGCTATCTTATCATCCATTATGAATAACATGCCAACGGTCATGATTGACGCCTTGGCTATTGATGCTACTTCTGCAACAGGGACTATTAAAGAAGCCTTAATTTACGCGAATGTAATCGGTTCGGATTTAGGACCAAAAATTACGCCAATTGGTTCTCTAGCCACACTTTTATGGCTGCATGTTCTTTCTACTAAAGGAGTTAAGATTTCTTGGGGAACCTACTTTAAAACAGGCATCATCTTAACCATCCCAACATTGTTTATTACACTCGTTGGTTTATATATTTGGTTACTTATTATTTCATAACACATCAAAAGGAGATTTAACACATGTCTAAAAAAACAATTTATTTCTTATGTACAGGAAACTCTTGTCGTAGCCAAATGGCAGAAGGTTGGGCAAAGAAATATTTAGATGCTAACGAATGGAATGTATACAGCGCTGGCATTGAAGCACATGGTCTTAACCCAAATGCGGTTAAAGCAATGCGAGAAGTAGATATTAATATTTCAAACCAAACATCTGATATTATTGACCCTGAAATCCTAAATAACGCAGATTTAGTGGTGACTCTATGTGGAGATGCAGCTGATAAATGTCCAATGACACCACCTCATGTAAAACGTGAGCACTGGGGATTTGATGATCCAGCAAAAGCAGAAGGAACAGATGAAGAGAAATGGGCCTTCTTTCAACGTGTACGTGATGAAATCGCAGAACGTATTCAACGTTTCGCAAAAACAGGTGAATAATTAATAAAAAGCAGCCGAGTTTCTAATGGGCTGTTTTTTTATATCCTTTGATCTTTATTATGAATTAACTTTAGTGGAAAAATCATATCAAAAACCATGGTTTTTGAGATGGTTCACGAATAAGTGACTTTTCTTCTTAATTACATCTTATTTCTATATTAAAACACGTCTCAAAATCAATGTATCATTAAGGAATGTTTTTGATACATAGCAGGGTTTGATTTATATAAATAAAAATAAAAAGAAGCATCTTTATCATGAATGAAAGTCACTAAAGAAAAGACAGAAGAAACAGATATAAAGCATGATAAATATTAGGATATGTATAGATATCAGTTCAAGTAACGTAAGGATTATTTAGACATCGTGATGAGATAAAATTCAAGTGTACTTGAAAAAAAGATGGATTAAAAGTCCCTTTTTTCTTTAGTAAGCTTTAAAGGTCCATGATTAAGAGTAGTAAGCTGTTCATTTGTCTCAAAAATCTTTCCTTTAATACCTGTAATGCTGAATCCTTTTAATCTTTTCGTATGCATATCTAAATACTTTTCGGCATCTTCTTTTGTTTCAAAGAGATAGATTCCCCCGGCTTCTTTAGCTTCTTTATTTTCTGTCCATATCTTCCATATGAACCCCTTTTCCTTATTAATACTGTTTGCTATGTCCGTAAAAGCATTTGTCAGATCATTACCAAAAGGTCCCTCAAATTTAAAATCAACTTGTAGTAGGTAGGTCATTTTATACACTCCTTAAATTTAATAATCTCATTAACTAGAAAAAATCTTGAATGAGTAAGAGTTTTTTTGACGAGTTTCTTCCTATTATATATTGATCTTATTAAAGGTACCCTCATGTTCCTTCACTAATTTATAAAAAGTTGTCTTTTTAACATTAGCCTCTTTCATCGCTTGTACAGCTGTAATCTCCTTATTTCTCCATCGATTATAAGCTTCAATGAATTCTTGACTAACCTGAGCTTTAGGACGTCCAAAAGATACACCACCTTTGAGTGCAGCATCAATCCCTTCGCGCTGACGTTTCCGAATACGATCTCGTTCCTCTTCTGCCATCCATGAAAGAATCTGCAAAACTAAATCTGCAATAAAGGTTCCCAAACTATTCTTGTATTGAGTAGTATCCAACAACGGCATATCTAAGACCACAATGTCTGCCTCAATCTCTTTTGTAATGGCATTCCATTCTTGTAAAATTTCTTCCTTATTACGGCCAAAGCGATCTAGAGAATGAATATAAAGAATATCTCCTTTACGCATCATTCGTTTCATCAGTTGATACTGTTCTCGATTGAAATTTTTCCCACTTTGCTTATCAATGAAAATATCCCGAGGGGAAATTCCAGCTTCCTCCATGGATTGAAGTTGACGACCCTCATTTTGATCTCGGCTGCTTACTCGTATGTATCCAAATTTTCTATTTTCCATTTTTATACTCCTTTTGTGTTTCTCTCCCTATTATTCTATCAAAAACGTTCGTAAAAGTGTATGATTTTATGAGGACGTTCGTAATTTATTTTTAAACTTAAATGAACATTAAAAAGGCTAGATTTCTAATCAAAAGGAAATGACCGTAAAAGTAAACTTTTACGGACGTTCACTTTGCGAACTATTCATTTGTGTTTACTTTTTACAGATAAAAAGGTAATTAATGGATAGGGAAGTTATGCTCGTTCATAAAAGAGAAAAGTTCCAAATTATTGTTAATTAATCAGTTTGCGATTTTTTGCTTTCTCTAATCAACCTCATGGTAAATACTTCCGAAGTGATCTGCTGTTGCTATGATAGTAAACCACTATAAGTATTTACTTGTTTTTTGAAAAATAGTCAGTTATACTGATTATATACTTTACTGATTAATATAGTGAGGTGAGGACTTAGATGAATAAGTGGAATCAATCTTATGGTTTTTTACTTGGAAAGGCTCTTCAACAAATGGAAAATAAGTTTGCTGAAGGACTGGTTCCTTTTAACATCAATTCAAGACAATATGGCGTTCTTTTATTTATTGAGGAAAATCCATATTCCTCTCAAAAAGATATATCGGACAACCTACAAATTGATCGAACGACGATGGTCAGTCATATTGATCATTTGGAAACGTTAGGATTTGTGGAGAGAACCAAGAACCCTAATGACCGAAGATCTTATAGTCTTTTAATTACGGGAAAAGGAAAGGAAGTACTGCATTCACGTTGGGAACTTCTAACTGATGTAGAATCAGAAGTTTTAACGCCTTTAAATCAGCAAGAAAGACAATTGTTGAAAGATTTTTTGATTAGAATTTGGAAGTCACTATAGAAAACTGGAGGTTATACCAAATGAACGCACTCGATTATTTTAATGCACGTCTTCAAGCGACTATAAGCCCCATGGATTACATAAAAGCAAAGAAAATGAATCCAGAACAATACTTTTTAATTGATGTTAGGAATGGTCCTGCTCATGTAAGAAGTATAACGATTAAGGATTCCCACGTTATACCCGAACAAGAATTAGACAATCGTTTAGATGAGATTCCCAAGGACAAGAAGATTATCCTTTATTGTTGGGATGTTTGGTGCAATACAGCTGCTAAAGTTGCCAAATCTTTATTGGAACAAGGGTATGACGTAAAAGAATTAACGGGGGGAATTGCTGCATGGCAGGAAATGAACTTTCCAGTCTCAACAGCCACTCCAGATAATCCTCTATCCAATCATTGTGGGTGTTAATTTACATGGAAAAGAATATAAGATATTGGGTTGGAGTGGCTTCTCGCGACCATGTAATGAAGGGCGTTCAAGGTGGTTTTGCTCAACTTTGTCATGGTAAGGAAGCTCCTTTAAAAAAGATGAAGACGGGCGATTGGATCATTTATTATTCTCCAAAGGTACAGCTTAATGAAAGTACTCCCTATCAAAAATTTACAGCTTTAGGACGAGTTGTTGATGATTATATCTTTCAATTTGATATGGGAAATGATTTTATACCCTTCCGAAGAAGGATAGATTTTACGGAGTGTACAGAAACATCTATTCATCCTTTAATTCCCCAGCTCTCTTTTATTAAAAATAAGAAGTATTGGGGTTATTCGTTTCGATTTGGCCATTTAGAAATAAGTGAAGATGATTTTAAAGTCATCAAAGAAGAAATGACAGAGATGAAAGGAGATTAGACTGTTCTAATCTTCTTTTAACTTTTTGGGAATACATGAGTAATACGGACAATTTTATAGCTTCATGTACCTATATAGTTATATAGTTGAACCCTTGTTAAAGGTATGACAAGGGTGGTTGTGGTAGGTGTGGGGACGTTTTCCATTTTGAAAGAAAGCTTGAAAACTGAATAAAAAGATGTTCTTTTAAGGGAAAAAGAAATAAACTAGCAACAGGGTAATTTACGGTAAATATAGAAGTTTACCCCACAATTCTATAGTAGTTATGGCAATGGAAACATACAACTATAGGATCATATTTTGTGATTTTTTTCTGTTTTGCAGAGATTATTCCATTAGATGTAAAATTTGAGTCCTATAATATAGGGTATGTTAACTACACCTTTGATTCCATTGGACTTTTTCGCTTAGATTGTAGAATTGTAAAGATGCAATTTTACGTGCTACTCGTAAGTGTACTAGTTGTGAATTGTTTTTCTATTGGTCCTCAAGTGTTAGTGGGAAAACCATATAACCACATAAAAGGAATTAACAGTATATTCTAAAGGGTGTCTACTCTTCTTACCTTTAGGAAAGTGATAATTCTACACTTGACATTATACCTATAGGGGTATATAGTTGATTTGTGAACAACATCATTGTCATTAATAAGGTGGTGTACTACATTAGTTATTTTATTATTTTATTTTTACTCCTTATTATTCTTACTATATATAGACGTTATTATCCTGTAAAGGATATCCATTGTATAAATAAAGAGAATTTAGAAGATCAAAATATGGCGATAGTAGATATAAGGAATTATCATGACGTCACTCCTTATTCTAATCATCATATATTAAACATTCCATATGAGTATCTAAAGCGTTTCTATTTAGAAATTCCACCAGAAAAGATACACATAATCGCTACAGATAGGATAGAATTAAACTTAGGAGTACGTTTTTTAAGAAGAAAAGGGATTTGTATATATAGTTATGAGTTAGCAACATGCACATGTAAATAAAAGAAAGGATGGTTGACAATATGGAATATGATCAGCAGGTTAAAAACCGCCTACGTCGAATTGAAGGACAAATTAAAGGTGTGTTAAGTATGATGGAACAGGGGAAAGATTGTAGAGACGTTGTCACTCAATTAGCAGCTTCACGTAATGCGATTGACCGAGCAATGGGGGTTATTGTGAGTACCAACCTGGAACACTGTGTTCGTGAAAGTATTAAGAATGGAGAAGATACAGAGAACTTAGTAAAAGAAGCTGTTAACTTATTGGTGAAAAGTAGATAGAGAATATTCATCAACCTATAAAGTTTAGGGTTGACGAGTACTCTTCGGTATTATAATATACCCATACAGGTATATGTATAAGATGGATAAGAAAAAACTCATTCATTATCTCTCTTTTTATCTACATTCAATATTTTTTTGATTAAAAATATACCCTGCGGGGTAAGTTTTATTGAGGAGGAACAACATGACAGAACAGAAAAAGCGTACAACGATTGTATTATTTAGTGGGGATTATGATAAGGCGATGGCAGCTTATATTATTGCAAATGGGGCAGCTGCCTATGACCATGAAGTAACCATTTTCCATACATTTTGGGGACTAAATGCTTTACGTAAGGAAGAACTAGTACCTGTCAAAAAAGGCTTTCTTGAAAAAATGTTTGGAAAAATGATGCCTCGTGGTGCTGACAAAATGGGATTGTCTAAAATGAACTTTGCAGGTATGGGACCTAAAATGATTAAAAATGTGATAAAAAAACATAATGCGCTTACTTTGCCTCAGTTGATTGAAATGGCTCAAGAACAAGACGTAAAGCTTGTAGCTTGTACGATGACGATGGATCTTCTAGGATTACAGGAAAAAGAGTTGTTAGATGACATTGACTATGCAGGCGTAGCTGCCTATTTAGCAGATGCTGAAGACGGAAACGTCAACTTATTTATTTAATATCCCTTAAAATTGGATAAATAAATGAAGAGAGGTGACTAAATACTATGGATAGTAGCACCATCATTAATATCTTATTGTTTTTGTTTGTCGGATGGTTCTTAATTCAACGTTTCCTTCCACCAAAAGGGATTAACCAGATTACTACTTTAGATTTAAAATCAGAGCTAAAGAAAAAAGGGAAACAGTTTATTGATGTACGAACGCCTCATGAGTTTGGCGCAAGACATATTAAAGGCTTTCAGAATATCCCTTTGTCAGAACTTCCAAACCAATCTCATCAACTATCAAAAAATCAGGAAGTTTTAGTGATTTGTCAAAGTGGAATGAGAAGTATGAAGGCCAGTAAGATACTGAAAAAGCAAGGATTTAAACATGTTACCAATATAAAAGGTGGAATGAATGCATGGCATTAACCTGAGAAGCCATAAACTGCTTTGGTTATAGAAATAAGGAAATCAACATACAAAGCAGTCCAACTTCAACTTTTTATATACCCCCACACCTATTTTGAAATAAGGAGGAAATAGTATGATTCAAGCAAATGTGGTACTAGATGCAAAAGGATTAGCATGTCCCATGCCGATTGTAAAAACGAAGAAGAAAATGAATGATTTAAAGGCTGGTGAAGTATTAGAAATCCAAGCAACAGATAAAGGATCTACAGCTGATTTACAAGCTTGGGCAAAAAGTACAGGTCACGAATATTTAGGCACTGAAACAGAAGGAGATGTTCTTCATCATTTTCTTCGTAAAGGTGGAGCTGACTCATCAGCACAGACAACATCTATTCCTGAGATTTCATTAGATGAATTTAAAAAGAAAGTGGAAAGTGATAAACCTCTCCATATTTTAGATGTTCGTGAACGAGAAGAGTATGAGGAAGCTCATATTCCAGGCGTTGTGCATATTCCTCTTGGGGAAGTGGAAAAACGTTCAAATGAGCTCAACAAGGAAGATGAAATTTATGTAATTTGCCACTCTGGAAGAAGAAGTGAAGCAGCAGCCCAAACTATGAAGAAACAAGGATTTAAAAACTTAATCAATGTGGTCCCAGGTATGCGTGACTGGACAGGAAAAACAGAGTAGTCAAAGGGGGAAACAAAATGAGTTCAAAAGTAGCTATTATTGCGGCAAATGGTGGGTTATTTGATGCCTATAAAGTTTTTAATATTGCCACTGCGGCAGCAGCAAGTGATCAAGAAGTATCGATTTTCTTTACATTTGAAGGGTTGAATCTAATTCATAAGGAAGGTCACAAACACTTAGAGATGCCAGAAGGGAAAGAACACTTTGCAGAGGGATTTAAGAAAGCAAACGTACCTTCTATCCCGGAACTTGTGGAAATGGCACAAGAAATGGGCGTTAAATTCATTGGCTGTCAAATGACAATGGACGTTATGGGATTAACAAAAGAAGACTTTGTAGAAGGCATTGAGGTAGGCGGAGCTGTTACCTTTTTAGCTTTTGCTAAGGATGCAAATGTGTCCCTAACCTTCTAATTTTTCTCTTAGATTAGGTTATGAATCATGTACTGTAGGAGGGATTTATAATGACCGTACAAGCCCTTACGGCAAAAAAAGTGACACAAAAAATCGTGAACAAAGAACCTTTATTTATTCTCGATGTTCGGAATGAAAGTGATTTTAGCGATTGGAAAATTGAAGGCCATTATTTTGATTATTTAAATGTACCTTACTTTGATCTTTTAGATGGGGTCGAAGATATTTTAGACCAAATACCTTCTGATAAAGAAGTATTGGTGGTTTGCGCCAAAGAAGGGTCATCTGTAATGGTATCCGATATGCTTTCGGAAGCTGGGCTTATAGTCTACTACCTTAAAGGTGGAATGAAAGCGTGGAGTGAACATTTAGAACCTGTAAAAGTGGGCGATTTAAAAGACGGTGGAGAGCTGTATCAATTCGTTCGAATGGGTAAAGGATGTTTATCCTATATGGTCACATCAAACGGAGAAGCAGCAATTATGGATGCTACCCGTATGGCCGATATTTATATCGATTTCGCCAAGGAACTAGGCGTAACCATTACTCATGTATTTGATACACATCTTCATGCTGACCATATTTCAGGCGGAAGAGCTATAGCCGAACAAACAAAGGCCACTTACTGGTTACCACCGAAAGATGCAGAGGAAGTGGTATTCCATTATCAACCATTAGAAGAAGGACATAATGTGACAATTGGAAAGACAACAATTGCAATTCAACCAATTTATTCTCCGGGTCACACGATTGGTTCTACTTCATTCGTGGTGGATGACCAATATCTTCTTTCAGGTGATATTCTGTTTATCGATTCCATTGGTAGACCTGATTTAGCTGGTATGGCAGAAGATTGGGTGGGAGATTTACGCGAAACCCTTTATAAACGATATAAAGAATTATCAAATGAGTTAATCGTATTGCCTGCTCATTTTATGGTGATCGATGAATTAAATGAAGATGGCAGTGTAGGTAAGAAGCTAGGAACCTTGTTTACTGAGAACCATGGCTTAAACATTGAAGATGAAACAGAATTTAGACACCTAGTGACTGATAATTTACCACCTCAACCTAATGCTTATCAAGAAATTCGAGAAACAAACATGGGGAAAGTCAACCCAGACAAAGAAAAACAGCGTGAAATGGAAATTGGACCTAACCGTTGTGCTATACGATAAATAAAGGTTGAGCGAGCTTCAGAAAACCTATTCATAAAACAGATACAGAGGAGAGAATAAGATGAAATCAGATAAAGTATTAGATGCAAAAGGACTAGCATGTCCCATGCCGATTGTAAGAACAAAGAAAGCGATGAATGAAATAGAATCAGGTCAAGTTCTAGAAGTACATGCTACGGATAAAGGAGCTAAGAATGACTTGGCTGCTTGGTCTAAATCAGGCGGACATGAACTGATAGAACAAGCTGAAGAAGGCGACGTTCTAAAATTCTGGATTAAAAAAGGATAAGCCATCATTAAGGTGAAAGGGTATCGAAATAAAAGATACCCTTTTCCTTTGAAAAGGAGGAAAACCTAGTGGATATGGCCTTTATCACTACTCTTTTCATCATTGGGTTTATGGGTTCATTTATCTCCGGAATGGTTGGCATTGGCGGATCTGTCATTAACTATCCTATGTTACTGTATATTCCTCCATTAGTAGGAGTCATGACTCTAACCGCACACGAAGTTTCAGGTATCGGTGCTGTTCAAGTATTTTTTGCCACAATTAGTGGGGTCTGGGCTTATCGTAAAAGTGGATTCTTACACAAAACGCTCATTGTATATATGGGAAGTAGTATTCTTATAGGTAGTATGTTGGGTAGTTATTTTTCTCATTTCATATCTGAGAAAGGAATCAACTTAATATATGGAATATTAGCTCTTATAGCTGTTATTTTAATGTTTATACCGAGAAAAGGACAGGAAGATAAAGAAGACGATGAAATTTTATTTAATAAGCCAATAGCCTCTTCTTTAGCCTTTATCATTGGGAGTATATCAGGTATTCTGGGAGCTGGAGGAGCTTTTATCTTGGTACCTATCATGTTATCGATCTTAAAAATCCCAGTCCGAGTCACGATCGCTTCTTCTCTAGCGATTACTTTCCTTTCTTCTATTGGAGCAACAGTTGGGAAAATCATAACAGGTCAAGTTCTCCTTGTACCCACCCTTATTCTTATCCTTGCAAGCCTTATTGCTTCTCCTATAGGTGCAAAAATAGGACAAAGTATCAATGCTAAGTTTTTACAATGGCTCTTAGCCCTATTAATTTTAGCCACAGCTATTAAAATTTGGTTAGACGTTTTATAAGAAAGTAAAGCTATTTTTCATCCATTAAAAATGAAAAGAAAGACCAACCACTCGTTGGCCTTTCTTTTTTATTTTAAGATACTTGATGACGTTCAATAAAAGACTCAAGAGCAGGGTGAAACTCTTTTTGATAGTGGTGATTTGGACATGTTTTGATAATCATCCCATACAAAGCCTTTGATTGAGTTGTGTTCAAGGTTTCTTTACATTTAGGGCAACGCTCAGAAAATAAAAAATTCCATAATTTCATCAATAATCACCTCTTTTAAAACCTTTAAAACCTATTAGTTTAATAAGAATTATAGGGCATTTATATAAAGCGGTCAATGAAAAAACAAACTCTTGGGTGAATCTGGTGTACTTAATCAAAGCTTAATAAACGGTAGCAATTAAGGTTGAAAAGAGGTGAGGGATAAATGAAGACTCTTTATACAAGAGTGAGTAATCTAAAATTTATTGTTACAGCTGTAAGTCCTAATCAACATATACTTTCTATTCTGAGAGAAGAGTAATGAATCTGTATTATTAAAAATTATCTTTATGACTTAAATAAATATTTACAGAACGTCAGTTTGTACGATTATACTTAAAGGGCAAGAAACAGCTCAAACTCTTTGTAATTCAAAAAGTTTGAGCTGTTATTACTTTCTAGAATGGGCATTATGTGAACTAATAATGTATAGAGTATAAAGATCTACTTCTAATGATTAGAGGTGAACCTTTTTTTAGTGGGGTGAAAAACGAATAAATCCTAAAAACATCTAAGTATAATACTTCCCCCATGTAGAGGAGTGACACCTTTACTTTCTCCATTGTATTCGTTTAATCATCTATAACAGATAAACATAGAGCACGGAGATAGATTTACTTATAGAACAATAGAAAAAACAGAGATGTATATAATAATAAAAAATAGGGACATAAATAAGTAGATGTAAAAGTGCTTTTTGTTCCCTTGAAGTGAGCATTCAATAGTTTGAATAATATATGAAATAGTCAAGAGCAGTAATAAAATGAAAGGAGGGATATTATAGAATTGAAAATCTGTATTTGGATTAGAAAAGAAATAGATTGATATTCCTATTGAAATTATTAAGGCTATAATATCAAATACTTTCGAAAACATATTTTTCTCCGTATTTACTTTACCATTCATTTTTCATTACACCTTCTATTGTTTGGTATTTATAATTGAATTCCGTATTCTGAAGGAGTCAATCCTTTTAATTTTGTTTTAATTATTTTGTAGTTGTAGTAAAAATATAAAACTCTAATCTTTTTAAACCTCAGCTAAGGTTTACTAACGTAAAAAAGCCGTTGGGTCCTACGCTAGGCAGGGCATCGGCTTTTGGAATAGTTTCAGATAACGATGTATACATTCTTGATCAGCTGGGGCATTCTTTCCTTCCACAATCAGGAGAATATCCTGGTTCTTCAAGGTTAAAATAAAGGAAACGAGCTTAGACAAGTCCCTTACTTCACATGTTATCTCATTACTACACAAATATATGTTACTTTTAAGGATTTGACATAATCGATAAAACTCTACAATTCTCCCCATTGTCCACGACGATGAAGACACCTTCCAAGATACGATCTGCTTCATTCCTATATACCCACTTTCATTTCTATTTACGATTCCATCACCTTCACTCTATTATAAAGCGTAATGTAAGCGTATTCAATGGTAATTATGCATATTATAAGGAGAATTACGTTTAAATATACCAAGTAGAAAAATATGTTTAATGAAAATAAAACTGTAAAAGTATACTTAAAGGGAAATAAAAATTATGTAACCTAGGAAGTTGTAATACACATATGTAAACTAAACTGGATATATGTTACATATTTGTTATAATTATTATAAAACCTATGTTACATATATTCTTTGCGTAGGTGGGTTTTATGTGACTAAAAAAGTTAGAAAAAAGGAGATAGTCTCTTTTTTCTATTTTACAATTGCAGTAGGTGGTATGAAATGAGCCTATCTAGATAACCATTCCTTCCACATTATTAAAGGAGTGTACAAGGTGGAATCGCAACAACAAGAATGGTTAGTGAAACGTTTAACACAATCTAAAGAACATATTATGAGATGTATGCTAAATTTTATGAAGGAAACGGAATTGATTAAAGAAGAAATGGAACAAAGAGGAATGAATACCACGAACATTACGAGTACATTGACTCTTAAGCAAGCTCATAGAGAGAAGTTGGAAGCTTATTTAATTGCAATCCAGCTTTTCAAGTCTAATCCAAAAAAATGTTTTACTCTAACTTTACTACGAAAACATGTACAGAAACATGTAGATTATCCTCTCCCTTCAAATGCCTACTTCATTGAGAAAATTCAAGGGATTAATCCTTTTATAAGGAAAGTAAGACGCGGATGTTATCAATACATCGACCACCTTTAGGAAAGTGAAAAAACGCAAATTTGATGTGACTGAGTTTGCACTTTTTACTACCTCGAAAGTGTTTGACGGAAACCTTTTTACATATTTATACAATAAAAAAGAAACAGCCTCTTCAGAACTGTTTCTTTAAGAATTCCCATCCCTTTAATAGTTTACCCCTAAACTTAGCAGACGTGAACTAAAAAAGTATATTTTTTGTAAAGAAGTTTTTCTTCTCATGATTAATATTATGGGCACTAAATATGTATAGAGTTGTATAGTTATAAAAAGAAAAAAGACTCTCTCTTGAAAGAAAGCTGGGAAGATCAAGAGGGAGTCTTTTCTAGATCAACTTGCTTATATAGAATGGGTAGGGGTACCTTGAGTCCTAACGGCATCTTTTATATTTTATTTACTATATGGGGAACTTTATACAATTTCTAAGTTGTAAGTGTTCTCTTTCCCCCTCCTGCATGTAGAACTTACTGTGAAAGTTTTGGTTAATTTTGCACGAGGACCTTCTAATTGTCTATTTAGACTTTTTACTTATCTTTTTGTCATCTATTCCTTTTCCTATGCTCCGCACGAAACAATTACCAAACATTCAATAGGGGATGGTAATTTCAAGGTTCCTTTTATTATATTGTTACTTATATTTTAAAAGAGGGACAACTTTTGTGTAGAGCTTCAAAAGTTTTAAAAAGATTGTTAATCATTTTTGCTACTCCTGCTTGAAAAGTAAGATAGACGAAACACAAACGGAGCGTTGACTCGATGCTCGTCCGTGAAAGGGACAAGGAATGAGCAAAAATAAAAAGGCTGAACAGAAAGGCAGTTTTCACTGACTTTCTGTTCAGCTCCTTGCATTAAATTCAAGATTAATAAGGGTCAGCTCCATGGCTTTTATTCACAGCATCTTTTGTTGCTTCATTCGCAGCTAATGAACCTTGGCCATATTTCGATTGACCTGATTCACGGCCTGGAACTTGATTTTCCTTCTCCATGCCTTGCATTTCTTTCATTTTCTTTTCAATTCCTTCCTTCACACGACGACCATAGTCTTCATCGGCTTGGGTGAAGTGCTCAATCATCGCTTCTTGAATACGTTTGTCACATACCGCAAGTGCTTCCGAAAGGTTTTTGATTAATTCATCGCGCTCCCATTCCTCAAACTCTCTGTATGTATTTCCAGCTTGCCCATAGTTATTAGGGCGATCAATAGGTGCACTCATTGCTTCTGCATTATACTTTGGACGGTGCGGTGGAAGAGCGCCTTTACTTGCTTCCTCGTAGCCGCCGAGCATTGATGGCTCATAGTTAATATGTGGATTCTCTCCAGACTCCTTCGGGTCACGGGTATCCATTTGGCCGCGATGCTGGTTTGTACGAACAGGTGCTTTCGGTGCATTCACAGGCAATTTTAGATAGTTCGCCCCTACACGATAGCGCTGTGTATCGGAGTAAGAGAAGGTACGACCTTGAAGCATTTTATCATCTGAGAAGTCCATTCCATCTACAAGAACCCCTGTCCCAAAGGCGGCTTGCTCAATCTCCGCATGGAAATCTACTGGATTGCGATCAAGGACCATACGTCCTACTGGCAACCATGGAAACTGATCCTCTGGCCAAAGTTTTGTATCATCAAGAGGATCAAAATCAAGTTCCTTATGGTAATCATCCTCCATAATCTGCACAAAGAGCTCCCACTCTGGATAATCCTTGCGCTCGATGGCTTCATATAAATCTTGTGTGGCATGACCAACGTTCTTTGCTTGAATAGCGTCTGCTTCTTCTTGTGTTAAGTTACGAATCCCTTGCTTTGGCTCCCAATGATACTTCACCAACACAGCCTCGCCTTTGTCATTTACCCATTTGTAGGTGTTTACACCAGAACCCTGCATGTGACGGTATGTCGCTGGAATCCCCCATGGAGAAAATAAAAATGTAATCATATGCGTTGCCTCAGGTGAACGAGAAACGAAATCAAACATTCGCTGAGGATTTGGCACATTCGAAGCCGGATCAGCCTTAAATGCGTGAATCATATCAGGGAACTTCATCGCATCACGGATAAAGAAAATTTTTATATTGTTCCCAACCAAATCCCAGTTGCCATCTTCCGTATACATTTTTACCGCAAAGCCGCGTGGATCCCGTGCTGTTTCCGGCGAATCCTTTGATCCTGCCACTGTAGAGAAGCGAACCATGAGTGGTGTTCTCTTCCCAGCACCCGAAAATACTTTAGCGCGAGTATACTTTTCTACCGGTTCATCTCCGACTTTTCCGTACGTTTCAAAATATCCAAATGCCCCAGATCCTCGTGCGTGTACTACACGCTCTGGTACCTCTTCCCGATCAAAATGGGAAATCTTTTCAATGAAGTGATAATTCTCAAGTGTAGCTGGACCACGATTACCAATTGTACGGATGTTTTGGTTATCCCTCACGGGATGACCCTGACGTGTTGTCAGAGTCTCACGTTTCACATCATCTCCGTTTGAACCATCCCTATCTTTATTCTCTGCCAAAATGAAAACCTCCTTATAATTCGTTACTCTGATATGTTGCGCCATATCGGTAAATTTATACAGTACGAAGAGTCCTATTGTAAAATCATTTCCGTTCTAATAAATTTATCTATTCGTATATAATCCTTGGGAGATAACAATGTAATTATTCAGCTTTTGTCCGTTGAATTTCGAAAAAGTAATATATTTAACATACACCAAGAGTTATACCGAACTATGTACTTATAGATTTGTTGGATGGGGAAATAACGAGACAAACTTCATTATTTAAATTAGATACAAGAAAAGAACTATATATTACGGTAGTGTTTAACAAATACCCAAAAGGATTAGACATTGAAATCCCACCCCAGTGAGTTGTTTGATTTAAAATCTATTAGGAAGCATATATTGAGTAATGGAGATTATAAGATACCATCAGATGCCTATTCTATCGCTAAAGTGCAAGGGATTAATCCCTTTATTCAAAAAGTTAGACAGGGTTGTTATCAATATATGAAGTGATTATCCATGAAAAAATGCAAAATTCAGCTCTATGATTTAACATTGTTTAGTCTTTCTTGTAACTATGGTAAATAAAAAGAGCAATAATCACTCCTATAAGGGTAATTACTGCTCTTTTTATACTTAAGAACGTTAACGTCTTTCATCTTTCCCCAGTCCTTCGTTAAAGTACTTCTTTTTTAAATCAATTACTTTCTTATTCTCTATCCTATCCCCTTTATTGTTATCATAAAATATGCCGACAATAAAAATATAAGATAGAATGTATAACCTAAATGGTATTAGAATACCCACTGAGTATACATTCAATATATAAAGTGCCAAAATAAATGCTCCTACCAGATAAGCTACTAAAGGAAGCCCTTCTACCATTGCTGTAAGTTCGTAAAGAGGGTCAAATCCTTTTGTTGTTTCAACTACTCCACCCATTAATAACGTAAACCAAAGGAACCATATAACTAAGCTAATACCTTTCACTATCAATCTCACCTTTCATTCAATTCCCTTTCCTCTTTTTTATAAATTTTTGGAGTTAGTATAGTTTCATGGACACCATTTAATTAAGGTCTTGCAATTATTTATTTTTGAGAGGATGTGTCCAAATTGAAACGTAAACCTACAGGTAAAAAGTATAATGATGATTTAAAAAAACGTTCTGGATCTATATCATGCTAGAAACTCGGTAAAAGACTTAGGCAGCGAATATGGCGTATCAGAAGTAACAATCTATAAATGGATAAAAGAATTTATACCTATCCATTCAGGGAAAGGCTCTCTGGCATCGAAAGAGTTAGTTGAGATTCAGATGGAAAACCTTCGGTTAAAACAAAAACTAGAAATCCTAAAAAAGGCTATAGGCATATTCGCGAAAAAGTAATAGAAACAGAGTTAAATCACTTTATTGAGAAATACAAAGGTCAATACTCCGTTCAGAAAATGTGCGAAGTGCCAACGATTCCAAAAAAGAGAAGTATATAGAGTTAAACAGTTATAAAAGAAAAAAGACTACCTCTTGAAAGAACAGCGAGAAGGGTGAGGGGAAGTCTTTTTTACATCAACTTGCTTATATAAAATAGGAGCATTTTGAGTCCTAACGGCATCTTTTATATTTTACTCACCAAAGAAAATTTTATGTAATTATCGTTAAATTTTAATATGTAGACTAGCAGTGTATAGCTTATATATGACGTTTTATTTAATTATTAATAAAAGAAAAGAAATCAGTTATTTTTTCGAAAGAGTCAGAGCTGAGTAAACGCCTTTCTTTTCCTTATCATTGGTATAATTAGTTTATAACCTATATACTTGCTATAGATTTAAATCCATAGAAGGAATTATAACAAGGAGAGTATTCAACCATGCATAGAAACAATCAACTCTATCATTTTTTACTAGAAAGAGCGCGCTTATTAACAGAGCAGTGGTATGAAGCTTTAGATAAAGATGATTCCTCTGGCGTATATGCGTCGGATGATCCTGAAGTCGTTGAAATGGTAAAGAAACAAAATTATGAATTTCATGTACGGTTTTGTAGAGTGTTTGATGAATCTTGTTCAGAAGAGGAGTTCTTATCCTCTTTTGAGGAATGGATTTGTAAAACTTCTGGGGAACAGGAATATCAACGTACACCCACTCACTTGATATTACGAGAGTTCTTTAATAACCAAGAACAGTATCTAGAGTATGTGAAAGAATTTGTAGAGAAAAGTCATGAGACCTATTCTCCTGAAACGATTAACAGATGGAACCGTAAGATCATTAATAACTTCAATTATGTGATGCTAGCTTTCGCAGAACAAAGTCATAAGTATGCGGAAGAACGTTTAGCTGCTCAAAAAGAGATGATCCATGAATTAAGCTCTCCGGTTATTTCCCTTAGTGAAGACCTTTCTCTTCTTCCTCTTGTAGGAGATATTGATACCGATCGAGCCCAGAGGGTGAGGGAAAATACGTTACAACAATGTTCTAATCAACAAGTAAAACATTTACTGATTGACCTATCTGGTGTACTGATTATCGATACGATGGTGGCCCACCAAATCTTCCAATTAATCAAGGCTTTAAAGTTAATTGGTGTAACCTGTACACTTTCAGGAATTCGACCTGAGATCGCTCAAACGGCTATACAAATCGGAATCGATTTTGACGACTTATCTGTCGTTTCTAGTATTCATCAAGCTTTAGCCCAACGTCATTTGCTTCAGTAAAAAGACATTAATCCCAGTATTGTAACCTTGTAACTTAGAAAATGCTCTTATAAGTATGAGTGGTTTAAGAAATACGTTTTATAAAAAATGAAAGCAATCAAATATCATTAATACTGAATAAAAGGATCCTTTTATTCAGTATTATTTAGCTTATGTAAACTAATTTCACCTACCGTATACAAAAAAGAAGCCCCATTAAAGGGCTTCTTTTTTTCCAGGATTTAAAGCTCTATATAAGGCATCAGAAGCCGTCTCTACATCATAATATGAGGCAACATTCCCATCAGCAAATGTAGTAACTTGAAAAGCGCTAGATTTCTTGCAATAACATAATTCGATTAAACCAGGGATAGTATGTATAATCGTGCAGTCTTCATATTCAATCAGATTATGAAGCATTTTTTTGATCTCGGTTATGCTCATTCATACATACATCCTTTCCTATAATGTGGAAAATTCAGGTGTTAATAAACCAAATAATGTAATTCATCTGTATATTATCATAGTAGAATATAAAAAAATACCTTTAAGGTAGATCTGTCACATTTATTTCTTATAATCAACATTATGGTGCGACAAGAAGTCGCTTTTATATAGTGTGGCTCACGCCACTAGTTTAGACGCAAAAACTATCCCTGTCCAAAACTGCGTG
>NZ_FXAJ01000012.1 GCF_900177535.1 Priestia filamentosa | reverse complement strand
TTAAGGCTGTATAGCCATCTGCACCAGGTGTTCGCTTGCCTGTATTTTGTTGCGTCACTCTGCGAATGGAAAGTAGTAGATTTGCTTTACTCCGGAGGAGTAAACGTTGAAGTTTTCTTACTCTCCTTCGTTGATTTTGTTGTTCGGCACGATAAATTCTTTGTCGTAACTTCGTTACATATCTTTGTATAGTATTCCAATTAATAGAGTACCAACCTTTATGTGAGACGTGCGCCGACGCTCGTAGAGAGGTATTCATAACAGCACGCTCCTTTTCGTTAGAAGATAGCCACAAATTTATTTTCGTGTTGAAGACCAATGAGAAGTAGGCGCTCTTTCGAGCCTGTCATTGTGTGTAAAGCCGACAGTATCCGTCCAGTTATACATTATGCTTTCCTGTCCCTTTTCAGGGTAACGGCTTTCGCTTTTTCTCATATCCCATACCCTCTGCCACATCGTTTGACTTTGCAGTCATTCTACTGCTTGTGCAGATGACATAGGGCTTACCAAGTTCCACATTCTACAGATACGATAGGGGGAGGTAGGTTCTTTACTCCGGGTAAGATGCGGGACGCATCAGAGTAGCCTTATGATTCTACTTTTCCTCTTACCAAGACCCAAGCAAAAATTATGCATTATCTTGAGCTAACCTTTACGAAGCTTACAAACCTTCACGTTCGTTTACCATACCTATCTTCTCCTAACAGTATTCTGGACCATGCATTTGTCCTCTGTTTCCGCATTTCCTCATGCAACCGACAGACTCGTTACCAAGCATGCCGTTTCGGATGGAGATCATCTTTACGTCTAGATGAGTAGCGTCAGCTACACTGTAAGAAAGCGACTTCTTGTCGCACCATAAAATAAGTTACAGGAAGTAAAAGAGAGCAAGTTCGGTTAATGATAACGAACTTGCTCTCTTCTATTTAGGTATATCACAACATACTAGAGTTATTATGTATAGTAATTTTATAATTTCTTACCACACCATGGACAAAAAGACATTTCAATAGTGGATGAACCACCATCATGAACAATTAATCCATAGTCATTATGCTTGTCATCAAATAAAATGAGATGATCAGGACACTCAAATGGAGTTTTATGAATATCACACTTAAAGTTTGCATGATATTCCATATTGTCACAGCAATGTTTGTTCATGTCTTCTCTCCTAGATTATATATATTAAATGATTATATTATTAATATAGTAGAAACTCGTTTAATTTTAAGGTGGATATATAAATTCAATTGAAATAATGAGCACTAGGGGGCTTCACTTTTACATTCAGTGGAGGATTAACCTGTAAATGAAAAGATAAATGCAAAATATAGCCTCATCTTTTTTTACTTTTATAACAACAACTACTATAGGCTTGTGGGAGTAACCTCTACATTTGCCACAAATCCCCTTGTTGCTAGTTTATTTCTTTTTCCCTTAAAAGAACATCTTTTTATTCTGTTTTCAAGCGTTCTTTCGAAATGGAAAACGTCCCCACACCTACCACAACCGCCCTTGTCGTACCTTTAACAAGGGTTCAACTATATAACTGTATAGGTACATGAAGCTATAAAATTCTCCAGATTACTCATGTATTCCCAAAAAGTTAAAAGAAGATTAGAACAGTCTAATCTCCTTTCATCTCTGTCATTTCTTCTTTAATGACTTTAAAATCATCTTCACTTATTTCTAAATGGCCAAATCGAAACGAATAACCCCAATACTTCTTATTTTTAATAAAAGAGAGCGGTGGAATTAAAGGATGAATAGATGTTTCTGTACACTCCATAAAATCTATCTTTCTTCGGAAGGGTATAAAATCATTTCCCATATCAAATTGAAAGATATGATCATCAACAACTCGTCCTAAAGCCGTGAATTTTTGATACGGAGCACTCTCATCAAACTGAACCTTGGGAGAATAATAAATGATCCAATCACCCGTCCTCATCTTTTTTAAAGGAGCTTCCTTGCCATGACAAAGTTGAGCAAAACCACCTTGAACGCCCTTCATTACATGGTCGCAAGAAGCCACTCCAACCCAATACCTTATATTCTTTTCCACGTAAATCAACACCCACAATGATTGGATAGAGGATTATCTGGAGTGGATGTTGAAACCGGAAAGTTCATTTCCTGCCATGCGGAAATTCCCCCCGTTAACTCTTTTACGTTATACCCTTGTTCCAATAAAGATTTGGCAACTTTAGCAGCTGTATTGCACCAAACATCCCAACAATACACGATAATCTTCTTGTCCTTGGGAATCTCATCTAAACGATTATCTAATTCCTGTTCGGGTATAACATGGGCATCCTTAATCGTTACACTTCTTACATGAGCAGGGCCATTCCTAACATCAATTAAAAAGTATTGTTCTGGATTCATTTCCTTTGCTCTTATGTAACCCATGGGGCTTATAGTCGCTTGAAGACGTGCATTAAAATAATCGAGTGCGTTCATTTGGTATAACCTCCTATTTTCTATAGTGACTTCCAAATTCTAATCAAAAAATCTTTCAGCAATTGTCTTTCTTGCTGATTTAAAGGCGTTAAAACTTCTGATTCTACATCGGTTAGAAATTCCCAACGTGAATGCAGTACTTCCTTTCCTTTTTCCGTAATTAAAAGACTATAAGATCTTCGATCATTAGGGTTCTTGGTTCTCTCCACAAATCCTAACGTTTCCAAATGATCAATATGACTGACCATCGTCGTTCGATCAATTTGTAGGTTGTCAGATATGTCTTTTTGAGAAGAGTATGGGTTTTCCTCAATAAATAAAAGAACGCCATATTGTCTTGAATTGATGTTAAAAGGAACCAGTCCTTCAGCAAATTTGTGTTCCATTTGTTGAAGAGCCTTTCCAAGTAAAAAACCATAAGATTGATTCCACTTATTCATCTAAATTCCCACCTCCTCATATTAATCAGTAAAATATATAATCAGTATAACTGACTATATTTCAAAAAACAAGTAAATACTTATAATGGTTTGCTATCATAGCAACAGCGGACCACTTCGGAAGTATTTACCATAAGATTGATTAGAGAAAGTAAAAAATCGCAAACTGATTAATTAACAATAATTTGGAACTTTTCTCTTTTATGAACGAGCATAATTTCCATATCCATTAATCACCTTTTTTTCTGTGAAAAGTAAACACAAACAAATAGTTCGCAAAGTGCACGTTCGTAAAAGTTTACTTTTACGGACAATTCTTTTCGATTAGAAATCTAGCTTTTTTTATGTTCATTTAAGTTAAAATTTAAATTACGAACGTCCTCATAAAATCATACACTTTTATGAACGTTTTTGATAGAATAATAGGGAGAAAAACACAAAAGGAGTATAAAAATGGAAAACAGAAAATTTGGATACATACGGGTAAGTAGTCGAGATCAAAATGAAGGTCGTCAACTTCAGTCCATGGAGGAAGCTGGAATTTCTCCTCGGGATATTTTCATCGATAAACAAAGTGGAAAAAATTTCAATCGAGAACAGTATCAACTGATGAAACGAATGATGCGTAAAGGAGATATTCTTTATATTCATTCTCTAGATCGCTTCGGTCGTAATAAGGAAGAAATTTTACAAGAATGGAATGCCATTACAAAAGAGATCGAGGCCGACATTGTAATCTTGGATATGCCATTGTTGGATACCACTCAGTATAAGGATAGTTTAGGAACTTTTATTGCAGATTTAGTTTTGCAGATTCTTTCGTGGATGGCAGAAGAGGAAAGAGATCGTATTCGGAAACGTCAGCGCGAAGGGATTGATGCTGCACTCAAAGATGGTGTATCTTTTGGACGTCCTAAAGCTCAGGTTAGCCAAGAATTCATTGAAGCTTACAATCGCTGGAGACATAAGGAGGTTACAGCTGTCCAAGCCATGAAGGAAGCCAATGTTAAAAAGACAACCTTTTATAAATTGGTGAAGGAATATGAGGGTACCTTTAATAAGATCAATATATAATAGGAAGAAACTCGTCAAAGGCTATTCTAATCATCGTCTTTATTATCTTTATAAAGTTTAAAAATATAGCACTGAATTTTGCAATAGATGACTGGTTATTTAGTAAAAACATATTTAATTTTGCCAGAGAGTCAAACTCCTTCTGATTCTTCATAAAAAACAGGAATTTTTCTTTTACTCATCTAATCTTATTAAGTGACAGGCGTGTAGAAGCTATGTTACGGTAGCATCTCTACATACTATCTAAAAATAAACGGATGAGGTGTTTTAATATGAAGAAAATAGAATTGGTGGATGCTGTTGCAACAAAAGCAGAACTAACAAAGAAAGATGCTGCAAAAGCTGTAGATGTATTATTTGAAACGATCACTAGCACGCTTGCTAAGGAAGAGAAAATTCAATTGATTGGATTTGGTACATTTGAAGTACGTGAACGTGCAGCTCGAACAGGTCGTAACCCTCAAACAGGGGAGGAAATAAATATACCTGCTTCTAAAGTTCCTGCTTTTAAACCAGGTAAGGAATTAAAAGCAGCTGTTAAATAAAAAACTTATATATCTCCGGTTATCTTGTAAAAAGCACTCTAAGTCTGACTCATTTTGAGTCAGATCTTTTGGTTCTGGTACATTAAAAGTCTAAATACAATGGGCCCTAATCATCTAAGAATTAATAAAGGAGAAAGTTAAATGATTGAACTGCAATTCTTTGAACAAACTGATTTCAAACAACTTATTAACTGGATTGATTCACCAGAATTTTTACTTCAATTTTCTGGACCTAAATTTGATTTTCCCCTAACAGAACAACAATTAGAGGATTATATTAAAGGTGCAAACACTGACGACTCTAGCACACTCATTTACAAAGTCATACATGAAGAAACAGGAAATATAATTGGACATATTTCATTAGGCGAAATTGATGAGAAAAATTTGTCAGCAAGAGTTGGAAAAGTACTGGTTGGGGATAAGAGTATGAGAGGCTTAGGTATAGGTGAATTGATGGTAGAGAAAGTGTTAGAAATAGCATTTGAAAAATTAAAATTACATAGAGTTAGCCTAAGTGTATTCGATTTTAATCATTCTGCTATTTTTTGTTATGAGAAAGTTGGTTTTGTAAAAGAAGGATTATATAGGGATTATAGAAAAATAGGTGATGAATATTGGAATACATGGGGAATGAGTATTTTGGAAAGTGAATGGTTTACCAGATCTAATCGAAAAAAGGGCTCTGGTGTAAAAATTTAATTCAGCTGAAAAATAAAATTCCATAATTCCTCATAATAGTACTGGTAATCTAGAAAAGGGCGTGATTAGTATGAAAAAGGTTGATCTATTTAAATGGAAACATTACTAACTTAAGATGATTTTGTTAACAGCCAGTAAATACAACCTTTGCACCAGAACCTTCTCCTCAACCTTATTTATTTTTGGCTGCTACTTTCACCTTAATATTATCTAAATGAGGAAGCTTAGCTTCTCCTTTTTGCAAAGCCTGGGTAGAAGTCTTTTTCACCCAGGCTTTTTTATACCATATCCAATCCAGCTAAAACCGTTCTCCTTCAAGTAATCTCGATAATCGTAACAATTAGAGACGCATAGATAATAATACAACTCAATTTTAATCATATTCTCTTGCTTTACCACAATACACTTTTCATCAATCCGTTGAAAAACGATGCTTTTTTCTTCTTCTACTTTCTCTTCACTGATTTCTTTCGTCCATGCTTGCTCTAAAGAACGGTATTTTCACTATTCATTCTTTAATTAAAAAGGCCTTGATAAAAGGTCCATGGGACTTTTAAATACATACTTTTAAGGGATATAGATTTTAAGATAAGTTTTAATGCATAAAGGAGATATAATTGAGGTGAACAGTGACTAACTATAAATCGACTCAAAAACACGGTTTTTGAGTCAATTAGTATACCGAATTCTGGTATAAGAATTTCATCTATCTCGAAACTAATCTCTTAGTCTTGTAACCACTGATACTACTAAGGCAAGTCGAATATCTCAATAATGGCATAGAGCAGATTCGTCACCCTATTAAGAAACAAATTTGCCCGATGCTTGAATTAAATCCCTTAGAAACTATCAAACATATTATTACAGGGATAGAGGCTATTCATACATATAATCAAAAAGGACAGACTCAGAGGTCTATCCAAAATCAAAAAAATTCATCCAGTGTCTATTTGGACTAGTTACATAAAACTTTAGCTATTTCTTACTGACTATATAAGCCAACATATATTTCCACCATAACTTTTGTTACTTAGATAGAAGCACTGTAATTTTCAATTTCCTTGTCTCTTTTATTGTAAAATTCTTGTAAAGCAAATTTCTCATAACAATGCCCTGCCCATAATAAAAGATCCTCTCTATAATAATTTGCAATAAATTGCATTCCTATTGGAATTCCCTCACTCGTAAGACCCCCAGGAACTGACAATGCTGGATGACCAGTGATATTAAATAAACTTACGTAGCGAATCATACAATCTCCAATAGATTCTGTTTTTCCATTAATCGTCACGTAATCCGCCTTCACATCAGGAGTAGTTATAGGAGTAATAGGTGTCATCATTATATCTACTTCGCTAAATATATTAGTTAACTTTTCTCTTAACTCCTCCCTTTTTTTCAACGCAGCTATATAGTCTAAAGCACTTATATTTTTACTCCTTGTAAATGTATCCCTTGCATCCTGGCTATACATATTAAGAGAAGAGCTTATACGCTCTTTATGAACATATGATGATTCTGATGTACCAAAGACCTTCGCCAGATCAGTGATATCTTCTAAAAATGATGTATCTACCTCTTTTACAATAGCCCCTAAGTTTGATAACTGCTGTAAACATTTCTCATAAATTTTTTTCACTTCATAATCCATATTCTCATTAAGATAATGCTTAGGTAACCCAACTCTTAGCCCTGTTAATTTGTTTGAAGAAGTTAAATCGTAATGTTTTTTTGTAATTGCCTCCATAATTAAAGCTGTATCCTCGACATTCCTAGCAATGGGTCCTACATGATCAAGAGTCCAAGCTAAAGGTGTTATACCATTTATACTAATTAAATCATACGTAGGTTTTAAGCCTACAACTCCACAACAAGCAGCTGGTACACGGATTGAACCTCCAGCATCTGTACCGATAGAACCCATAGTAAGATTAGCAGCAACAGCTGCTGCTGAACCACTACTGGATCCTCCTGCCGTTTTATTTACTTTCCAAGGATTGATCACGTCACCAAAAAAGATATTTTCAGAAGTAATGCCAAATCCATATTCAAACATATTATTTTTGCCCAAGTTAATACTGCCAGCTTCCTCCAATATATCAACTACTTCGGCGTTACTATTAGGAATATGATCCTTATCAACTGCCGATCCACCTGTTGTGAGAATACCCTTCGTATCAATTGAGTCTTTAAAAGAGAGAGGTATACCAACTAAATTATTTGGTACATCAGAGTTCATTTTTTCCTCTGCCCTTCTCGCCTGTTTAATTGCCAGTTTCTCAGTTACAGTAATGTATGAATTAATTTCGGTGTCTAACTTTTTAATCCGTTCAATATACCACTTTGTTATTTCAACTGGTGAGAACTCCTTATTTCTATAACCATCTATAAGTTTTCTTATTGTTAAAGTCATCCCATTATTCCCCTTATCTGCTTATTCCTTACCCATCTAGAATATTATTAATTCACTCTTATCTTTCAATACGCATGTAAAAATAAGACTAACACTACGTATAGACTTCTATAAAATTATATTTATTCTATTTATGTTGAATATTAATAGGGCTACCAAGTTCATGGTCACCGTTAATATCATCTTTTAAATTAGGATTCTCCTTCGTTTTAATAAAAATTTTCATTAGTATACCTGAAACGGCTGAAAGCACACCAATTACTAAAAAGCTAAGGCTTCTTGAAAAGACCTCTGTCAATATGCCCATTAAAACAGGACCAAAGAACATTCCAAATGAAAATAGACTTTGAAAAAGGCCCATTCTGGTAGACTGCTTATGTTCTGGAACATTCATAATACTTAATGAAAGTAAAACTGTAAAATTTAAAGAAAAAGCAATCCCAGAAAGAGCTTGTAAACAAAACAGCATTATTAGGTTGGGAGCAAATGGAGTAAGAATTGCAATAACAAACTGTAGGAAAGCCCCTATAATAGCTGTATTTATCAAACCTATTTTTTTATAAAAGAGGATTCCAGATAAACAAGTTGCTATTCCACCTGCAATTAAAAAAACATTTGATAGCCAACTTAGAGTAATCGCATCAGCACCTAAATCACTTGCTATAAGGGGTGTAAATGTAACTCTCATGCCGAAAGAGGCCATAAGGGCGATTATAGCCATTAGGGATAAAAACCATAAATTCCTATCTGTAATTTGTTCCAAAATAGTCTTTTTCATTTCATGTTTTACCCTGTGTTTCTCAACCTTTTTCTCTTTTAAGAAGAAAGTTAAAACAAGAGCGATGGAAGCAGCGAAAACCGCCACAAGGAAGGAATATGAGTATCCATAGTTATTTGCAACAATTCCTCCTATAAGAGAACCCATTAAGGCCCCAACGTAATCAGCCAAAGCTAAAAAGGCTACAGCCTTGGCGGAATTATTAATACTGAAATAAGAGGCAAACATTACAGTATAAAGAACCCATGTAGCTCCTGTAATCCCATCTAGAAATTTAGCTAAATACAAAGTAGTAGCATTTGGATTAATAAAAGCAATGATCCAACCAACAACTGTAACTAAAAGACCTATTTGAATAAATAGCATTCTTTTATTTAGAAGGTCAGAGAATATACCAACCGGAAACCTAATAAACATAGAGGCTAGTCCAGTGACCCCCATAATGTTTCCTATTACTAAGGGAGAGATTCCTAAGTCTCTGGCATATGAAGAGATAAATGGATCAAAGGCTGAAATGCTGATAAAGAAAAGTACAGTCATTATAAAAAACAATACTATATTTAATCTAAATTGCACATTGCTCACTAGTCCACCTCTTTAATAGTCATAAGATATAAACTTTATACTATCAACGATCTTTTCAACATTAAGGAGTAATAATTTACTCAGAACTTAATTTTCTTTCTATTCCGAAAATTAAGTTCGGTTACATGTGTATTGTAATTGATAATTTTTATTATCATTAGTTCCTCTTAAAAGAAGCTACATAATTATCCTTCTTCTAAGGGTTCTGATGCAAATATCTTAAGAAAATATAATTAAGGAATATATCACCATTAATTCTTGTTCTTATAAAATTAGCCCAAACAGTTGATAGGTAAATTCTTTTTGATTTCGGACAGACTTTCAAGTCTGTCCTCTTTTAATCATGTGCATTTTTTGGATTAATTTCATAAGTCAGTGACTTAAAAGAAATTGAAACTTTATGTCTCTAAAAAGTAGTTTTTACACTAGAACTTTGTTCATTAGAAATATTCTCTTTTGTAGATTTAATAGAGGTTTTAATAAAAATTGTAGATACAATTGACAAGGCTCCCATGATTAGGAATCCTGTGGATCTCGAAAACATTTCAATTAAGATTCCAATAAGAACTGGCCCCAAAAACATTCCAGCAGAATATAAGCTTTGAAACAACCCCATTCTGGTGGATTGTTTAATTTCAGGTATATTTTCAACAGCCCAGGAAGTGACCACTGTAAATATTAAACCATATCCAAAACCTTGAACGGCTTGTAAGAGAAAAAGCACCGTTAAACTTTTAGCATAAGGGATAAAGATAATAATAATCCCTTGTAAAATTGCCCCCAAGATCGCTGTATTCACCAAACCGAGCTTCTTATAAAAAAAGCCTCCACATAATGCTGCAGCTAAACCATATATAATGAGGTGCGTATTTGCTAACATACCAATCATTAGGGGATTTGCACCTAAATCATTTGCAACTAAAGGAGTAAACGTATCTCTTGTCCCAATTGTAACCATCAATGCAATTGTTGCTAAAATAGAAATGACCCATATTTTCTTGTCTGTAATTTGTTCCACAAGTATTTTCTTATCGTATTTCACTTTAATACTTTTAACACTTAGATCTTTTGTAAAAAATGTTAAAACAAACGCAAGAATAGCAGCGATAACAGCTACTAAAAAGCTATACCGATAACCATAACTATTGGCCACTATTCCACCAATTGTTGTTCCAAGTATTGAGCCAAGTGGCGACGCAACGCCTAAGATTGCTACAGCTTTTGCAGCTTCCCTTATACCAAAATAGGAAGCGAACATAACATTGTAAATAACCCATGTAGAACCCGTTAACCCGTCTGAAATTTTCCCGAGATATAGGGTTGTTGCATTAGGTATTAAAAAGGCTAGCGTCCACATGACAATAGTGATAAGCAATCCGAATTGAATAAATAACCTTCGTTTATGCAACATATCTGAAAATACTCCCAGTGGAAGTCGGGTAAAAAGGGCAACAATTCCTGAAATTCCAATAATACTACCAATTACAACTGAATCAAAACCGAGATCTTTAGCATAGGAGGAGATAAATGGATCGAATGCCGTAATAGTAACAAAGAACAACAAGCTAATAATAAAGAATAAAATAACCTCTTTTTTGTTAGTAATTTTATTAGTTTGGCTCACATACCTCACCCTTTCATTCCCCACCCTTTTGTCCTTAATAGGCAGAAGGATGACGATATGGACATTCACTTAATGAAAACCCTTTCAACAATACGTTCATCAAGTTATCAGAGGAGCTGATACTCGTAAAATTTACGAACCCTCCATCTGACATTCTAAGATTTTCCGTTACTTCATGTATGTGTTGCAGTTTCTCTTTTACATCAATACCTATATATTGTGAGATATATTATTTTCTTATAAACGAAAAAGTCTAGAAGGCAGGTATTATAATCTGATATTTTTTCAAGGATAATCCCCTAATTTATATTAGTTTATAAAACCTGCGCTTTGAAGTCGTAATCGCTACAATAGATTTCAATATTATGAATAAGATAAATAACAAGCATTCCTTGAGCATTATTACTAATTGTGCTTTTAAATTCTTCATCTGATAGATTAATGACAAGTAGATTAAGAGATTCCCAATTTTTCTATATAAAAGGCATTTAACCTGCTTTTCATATAAAAACTAACTGAGGTGATACTCTTCTTTTATGTGAATTAATTCTCCCATAAACAAAGACTGATAATAAAAGAAACCAAATTTGCATTTTTATTTTATTCTAACTGTCGCGGATAATTTATGGCCTTCTAATCCTTCAATTCCAGATTGATCTTCCGCATGGGATGCTAGAAATTGAATTCCTTCACCTGTAATCTCCTGGTGGGTCAAAACCTTCACATAACTTCCCACCCATAATCCTCCCGTATATCTTGCTGCTTTTTGAGTTGGGAGCGTATGATTTGTTCCAGAAACCTTATCAGAGAAAACAACGGAGCTGCCCTCATCGAGAAACAACGATCCGTAATTGTATAGCTTATCCATCAAATTACGGCTATTTTGGATATGTAAATGAAGGTGTTCAATAGCATAATCATTACAAATATCCAGTCCTTCTTGTAACGTAGATGCGTAAATAACTTCTCCTCTTGTTTTCCATGACTCGTGTGCAGGAGAGGAAGGTGAGAAGGATACTAAAAAGTTTTCCACCTCTTGTAGAGTGGTCTCAGCAATAGTTTGGGAAGTTGTCACAAGAACTGCACGCGCATATGGATCGTGTTCTGCTTGAGCAAGTAAATCAGCAGCAATCTTCTTTGGTGATGCCGAATCGTCAGCAAAAACCATCACTTCGCTAGGTCCAGCGATGAGATCAATACCCACTTTTCCAAACACTTGACGTTTTGCTTCTGCTACGAACCTATTTCCTGGTCCCGCAATAACATCTACTTCAGGAATAGACTCAGTCCCGTATGCCATGGCAGCAATTGCTTGAGCTCCCCCAATTGCAAAAATATCTGTAGCACCCGATCGAACTAAGCCATATAATACTGCTGGATGAATGCCACCCTCATAATTTGCCGGGCTACAAGCAACAATTTGTTTTGCTCCAGCTACCTTTGCTGGGGCAACGACCATAGGTCCTGATGATAATAAGGGAAATCTCCCTCCTGGTACATAAGCTCCAATTTTTTCAATTGGGACGATTCGGTGACCCATTTTGATACCCTCACCAAAGTCCTTTTCAAATGGAGTCAAACAATTCAACTGGGCTTTAGCAAATTCAGATACTCGTTCTACGACGCGATCAATTAGTACTTTTACTTCTTTAGGTAGTGTGCTTATAGAAGCTTCAATTTCTTCTTCACTAACTCGAACCGGACGATTAGAGTTACCGAACTTTTTTTCATATTCCTGTACAGCAACGTCGCCGTCTGATTTTACAGTTGCAATAATGGACTTTACCGTTTGTTCTACTTCATTTGAAGTAGTTTGTTCATATCCTTCTGCTTTCTTTATATACTCCATCTTATTTCCCCCTAAAAGTCTTAATAAATAGTCGACAATTAGCAAACCCATTCATCTGCCCATTTATGAAACGCCAGTAAAATTCCCGTCATCAATTAAAGATTCATCACCTTGTTCTAGACCGTTTTCATCAGGTAAGTGTATTTGTCGTAATACTTCCATCCCATCAAATAATAACCATTCTTCTGAGATTTTTTCGTTAATAATTTTATAGTGGCTAATTCCAGCAATATCAATAGCTTTACCACTAGGATTACCAAAGTAACCTGATCCCTCGTGCATCCCTTGAATTCTCCAACGAACAGCCACATCCCAGTCACTGTCAGACCCACGTCTATTGCAAGTTACCCGTTCTAGAATAACCTTGGCATTTGGAACAGATGAAAAAAGACTGATAAACATTCCTTGAATTTCACTTACTCCAATAACATCCTTATTACAAACATAATGAACAACTGCATTTTCCTCATAATACTCTTTGACAAAATTGAAAGAGCGACGCGCCCAGATTCGATTAAAAACTAGCTGAATAAACTCTCCGATTTCAAATTCGTCAGAAGATGGAGTAAAAATTTTAGGAGGAAGACCGGTTTCTGCTGTCTCATTTAAACCAAATTGAATGGAAGGCGCGAGCTTTTGAGTACTTTTCGCAATCTTCTTCGCTATAACAACAGGATCCAATCCCAACTGCTGAACAAGATGGTAGGTATCCATTACCAGCCATTCCTCGTAGATTTTATTATTTAAAATCATACAATCAGCACTTGTCCTGAAAACTACTTTCTTTCCAGTAGCAGGACCGTACAAACTGCTATCTCCGAGATGGGTTGCAACAGAACGTCCTCGATGGGATGTAAAAAAGCCGGATTCATCGTCCCCAGACCAGATTACACTCCATCCTAGCCCTTTCCTGTCAGGAAAAGCATGTAATGTTTGAAGGGTACCTGAAATAACTTCATTAACTCCGTGACTATTAACCAAACCTTTATGAACGGAAACACTGGTGCTATACGTATCATAAATAAGTCCTATATCCTTCTCTTTCCAGATTTGACGTGTAATTTTTACAATGTAATCAACGATATTATTATAAATAGGGTCAAAACCATTCATCCTCTGTTTCTTTTGCTTCGTTTCTTCTATATTCATATAATCATAATCATCTTTTGTATCGAGCATATTTACATCATCCGCATCGGCATAGTAAATAAAGTTTGGTGATCCTTTGATTGTCTTAGTTATTTCTTTGGAATCTAACTTTTTTTCTCTTGGAATTATGTCGACTGAATCTGTCTTTTTTTCTACCATAATAACCATCCTTTTTCTTATAAAGTAATTATTTTTATAAATTTCTCTCCATTTAGATGTTGTTTACTTAAAGAATATCCCTTGCAATAGGATTTTTCGTAACTGATTCTATGTCGTCCCTTATATTTTTAAAAATTGCTTTTTATCTTTTAGACTAATACTGGGCCCCTTTTGAAATCATTTAAGAGTTTGAATGGATTTACTCGCTGAGACAATATCAGTTAATGTGGATGTAAGTAAACTATTTAATACGATACCTACGTATTGGGAACCTTTATCAAAAGCATCATTAGCAGCAGTAATATTACTAGCAACCGTACCAATTGGCACATTTCGCTCTTTCCCTTTAATAAAAATTTCATTTATAACCTTTTGCACTTCAGGGTGATTTGCCCCCTCTAATGGATACCCCATGCTAACAGATAAGTCCGTTGAACCAATAAATGCTAAATCAATTCCGGGAACGGCTGTAATGGCTTCAAAATTGTTAGCTGCTTCAGCCGTTTCAATATGAACAATTATCATAATATTTTCATTACACTGATCTAAATAAGGTTTTCCACTATTTTTTCCGTAACGAGCTGGTCTAATTGAATATGAGACACCTCTATCACCATATGGTGGAAATTTTGCCTGTCTAACTACTTCTAGAGCATCTTCCTTTGTATTGACCATTGGTACCTGTACACCCTTTGCCCCACGATCTAAAGCCTTTTGAATACTAGAGCGATCATATGAAACCCGAACAATTGGGACAAGACCAACAGAATCTGCCGTTCGAATAATATTTTCAAGTTCTGAAGGACTAAAAGCACCATGCTCGTCATCAATTAAAACAAAATCAAATCCTGCATAACCGAGCATCTCGACTAAAGGTGGGGAATTTATTCCTAAAAATACACCGAGAACTTGTTCCCCACGTTTTATTTTTTCCTTTACAGCATTCTCCATCGTCTTCACTCTCTTTCTATCATAAAGACTATATTCTTGCTTTCCTTGTTTATCTATCTTAAGATTTCAACCAATCCTTCAGTAAAGCGCTTACTTTTTCAGGCTGTTCTAACGTACTTAAATGGCCCGAATGTTCTATAATTTCTAGACTCGCTGTCGGGATGCTTTCTGTTAAAAATTTAGACATATGAACAGGACATACCATATCTTCCTTTCCTACTAAAACCATAGTCGGACATGCAATAGTAGAAAGAATGGAGCGTTGATCTAAACGGGTCATTACTGCTTTTAACTGATTGATATAACTTTCTTTACCGATTTTTTTAGCCATATCGATAATCATTGATACTAATGCTTCATCCTTTCTTCGATTTGGATGAATTAATATTGGTAGAAGATGGTTTATTGTGATATCTAAGAATTGACCGTTATTTGCCATATTGATGAACCTCTCCCAAACTGCAATTTGATCATAATGGGGAGGATTAGGATTTGTATCAAGCAATGCTAGCTTTATGACCCGTTCTGGAGCAATCCGCATGATTTCAAGAGAAATAATACCACCTAGTGATAAACCTGCAAGAGCAAATCTTTCTGGTGCTTTTTCAAGTATTGAATGTGCTAAACTTGATATAGAGTCCTCTTTCGTCACATCACCGATAGTTACTTCAGCTATGTCTGACAAGTACTTGAGTTGGTGACCCCAAAGTCGCTCATCACAAAGTGTACCAGGAAGCAAAATAAGTGGTGTTTTAGCCAACTATTTTTCACCCATTTTTAGTTTATCTGCAATTTCCTTTTCAAGATCCTCAAAGTTATCTGGCTTAATCATTTTTCCGAGTTCATCTGCTTTAAAACCATATTTTGCAGCTTCTCTTATCACTTTTGGAGACCAATATGGATCTTTTCCATTAAAGACTTTGTGTTGTTCAAGAACTGCAAAAATCCAAGCATCTTCCTCACTAATATTTTCAAATCCCCTCCATAATCCTGGAGGTAATGAAATTAAATCCCATTGTTCAATGATAGTTTCACCCTCAATTTCATCTGGACCATTTCCCCAATAAAAACGCCATTTTCCTGTTAGAGGAAGAAATGCTTCAATATAATCATGCGTATGATAAGCAGGACCATTTCCTTTTGGAGCTTTTACCATCCCAATTTGAAAACCATGTGGCTCAGTAATTTCAGGTGTGAAGTTATCATTCTCACTTGCTGTGTCTCCGATTAATGTATAGTTAATACGTTGATGACCTGGAATAATACTATCAATAAACGTTAACGGTATACCTTTTGGTCTCATTTCATCAAAACGAACAATCCAATTATTTTCCATTTCCTCATTTGTTACAACTTTTTTTACTTTAGGTTCTTGTACTGACATTTCAATTCCACCTTCCGTTATTTGTAATTTTTCATTTTTAATTCACTTACTAAAGTTGCAAATGTCCCTAAACCAATTCAGAAGACCATAGGCATTCAAAAATTAAGGTTAATAGGATTTATGTTTTAGTTAACTGATATTCTTTTTTTGAATACGTATTCAAAAAAATTACCATACGGTCCAACCACCATCAACTACTAATGTTTGGCCTGTCATCATATCCGAGCAATCTGATGCTAGATATAATACGCCCCCAAATAAGTCCTCTGTTTTAGCAAGTCTACCAAGTGGAATTCTATTTAAAACTTCGAGTTTAAAATTTTCATCTTCAAACATTGACTTAGTCATCGGTGTTTCAATAAAAGTTGGTGCAATTGCATTGACATTGATTTGATACGGTGCCCACTCAATAGAAAGCGCTTTCGTTAATTGTGTAAGTCCTCCTTTACTAGATGAGTATGCAGCTCGTTTGTAATAACCGACAAATGCCATTTGTGAAGACATGTTTATGATTTTACCTTTTTTCTGATTGATCATAAACTTTCCTACAGCTTGACTTGTAAAAAATACACTTTTTAAATTAATATCTAGTACAGTATCCCAATCTTGTGAAGACAACTCTTCAGCTGGCTTTGCCACATTTATGCCTGCATTATTTATTAAGATATCAATCTTTCCAAAGTGGTTATATATATCTTCTATTACGTTTGGTGTGTCTTCTACCTTGGTTAAATCAAATGAAACAGGTAAAACATTTACACCAGTTTGCTCAATTTCATGTGCAGCCTCCTCGAGTTGTTTCTTATTGCGGGCAATTAATGCAATATTAGCACCAGCTTGTGCAAGTAATTTAGCTAAATCTTTACCAATGCCTTTACTTCCACCCGTAATAATGGCAATTTTACCGTTTAAGTTAAATAATTGATTTAAATCCAACATATCACCTATTTTCATCACGGGGTAGTGATTTTGTATTATATATATTTTACATATTCCTCTGTAGTAAGCAAAAGTAATTTTGAATACGTATTCAAAATTACTTTTGCTTATAAATTAATATATACAATTTTCTGACTCTTGTAAATAGTCAAAAATTAATTTTTGATTTTAATTTTTTATAAACAGCCCCTATTGTTTTAGAACATATAAAATTAAAACACTTAAAATTCACCCTTTGTTACCTTAATCAATTACTGGAGCTGGTCCCGTTGTTTTACGAACAATTAGTTCTGGCTTGAGAAAAACTTGAATTGATGAAGAGGCAGTATCTTTATTTTCAATAAGATAAATTAATTTTTCTAGTGCTGTCAAAGACATTCTATCCATTTGTTGGGACACTGTAGTTAAACCTATGAATTCATTAGAAGCTAGTCTGATATTATCAAATCCAATTACAGATAAATCATTAGGAATTTTTAGATTTAGACTTGAAGCCGCGTCTAAGACTGCAAGGGCCATTTGATCTGATGCAGCTATAATTGCTGTAGGTTTGTCCTTTTTTTTCAGTAACTTTTTCGTAAATGTATAAATCTTATCATAAGAGTATTCACTATTAAATATTAAATTTTCATCGATTTTGTATCCATTCTCTATTAACTCTTCTTTGTAACCTACAGTTCGTTCATAAGTGGCTAAGTACTTTGACGGACCAGATATTTTTGCTATTTTTTTATGTCCTAATTCTATTAAATGTTGTACAGCTAGTCTTGCACCTTTTCTATTATCCATAACAATAAAATTAACATTTTTGATATCTAGAAAGCTATTATACAATAATATCGGAAATCCATTTTCATGTAGTTTTTGAATTTTTTTAGTGTAATTTTTGCTAACACTTGTAATGATTATTCCCTCAACACGTTTACCTATTAACAAATTGATGGCCTGTTCTAGATTTTCATCTTTATGGCCTGTGTTATATACAATTACATCATATTTTAATTCTTGAGCTCTTTGTATAATAACTTCTGCTGTTTCAGCAAAGAAGGGATTTGAAATACTCCCCAATATTAAACCTATCGATGCGGTTCTTTTTTCAACGAGGCTTCTGGCAATTTCATCTCTTGTAAACCCTAATTCTTCAATTACAGCAAGAACCTTGTCACGTGTATTTTTCCTTATATATGGATAATTATTTAAAACTCTAGAGACTGTTGATTGAGAAACACCTGCTATTCTTGCCACATCTTCTGTCGTCATTCGGTTCATACTTAATTAACCCTTTCTCTATAAAATATTCTTCATCCGGAAAACTAAAATCACCTATTTTGTAAATCTAAACCTTTAGGTAGTGCTTAGTTATTAATTTACAAATTTTACTTCTTTATAATATATCACAATATTCTAAATTTTACTTGTATTTATTAATATTTTTCAAGCCCTGATTGTGATTGGTTCTAATGCAAATTCCTTAAAATCCTTGAAGGCAATCTCTCTAATGCCGATATAACGACATTAATACTATAAAAGTGAATAAAGTGTAGAAATTTATTGAAACTTATCTTGTATATCATATATAAAATTTGTCTACAGGATGTAGCTTATAAGAAGTAGAAAAGCTCTCTAAGGATATTTATCATAAACGGTGCTCCCTCTTAATCCCCTTTAATGTTATAAATATAAAATTATGGTAAAAATCCTCCAATATAGCTGTAAGCTAAATGAGGTTATTAAATAGGGTACGTTTTATTTTCGCGAAGTTGAACGTTTTCCAGTTTAAATAGAGAATGGGTTGAACATGAGCGAACCTGTACAACCTACTCTAAGGAGAAATAGAGACTAAATATCGTACTTGGTCCTGTAATGCATCTTAATACCTTATATGTGCAAAATAAAATATGGTAATTATCGGTAAATATTACCATTCATCTTTATATAAGCAATAGACAAATTAAAAAAGTACGTTTTATTTACATTAAGGAGGTTTTTATTATGACTAATAACAATCAAAAACAAAAGCAAAAAGATACTCAATTAGTCGGAAAGAACAGTACAGACGTTGAATTAGGACAAGAGTTAGGAATCATTCGCCAAGAGATTTCCCAATTAAGTCAAAGTTCCATATCCTTCTTTGCTTCTTATATCGTATAGGGTACACAAACTTAATTTCCATTACATGGTTATTATAATTCTTAAAAGTTGGATATTAAAGTTTATATGAAGAACATTTGAAGATTCACACAAACTACCAAGATGCAGTGACACGATTGATTTCACCCCTGTTTCTAAAAGCAGAAAAACTCCCCACCATTAAAGGGAGTTTTTCCGTTCCCCTAATGTATATCCCCTTCATAATTAGTTACCATAATCCTTGTTATCGGTATTGAAAAAGTATCTTCTTATTGTTATGGAAGAAAAAGAGGCTCCGTCTGATAGGAAACACATCAATCCTTTCTTTAAACAACAAGAAAAGGCGTCACACTGCCGAGCATAGAAGTAATCAGTGTTTTAATCGTTTAGATAGTGGGTATATAGAAATGATAATATACCAAGTTTTAAGAACACCCCTCATCAAATTTCACTTTAAAGCTCTAATTTGCTGAAGTTACTACAGTCTCCTACGAATATCAATAATATCCTTAGAATGGAAGGGAAAGTGAAGATACATGAAAATAATGAATACATTTTTTATCCAAATACTAGGATGGATACTACTTGTTTTTTCTATCTTTTTCTATGTGGTTACAAAATCACAATTTATTACAGGATTGGTTGCTCTTACAGGCTTACTCTCTATTTCATATGGTCTCTTATATCAAGGTAGTACGAATAAATCAGGTAGTTAGGTATCCTCTTTTGCATGGAGGTACTATGTACAAGTTCATATGATGAGGGATAAAAAAACATAAGAAAAATAACAAAATGGTGATCTTATTGATTTCTAAAAAGCTACCTATAAGAAACAGGAGGGCTATAGGAGTCTTATTTTCATTCAGTTTTGCATAATATCACGCACCCCACACAAAAAAGAAGCAAGGGGTAAATCCCTCTTACTTCTTAAATGAATATATCGGTAACTTATGTTATTACATTAAATATTATTTGTTTTAAATTAAAAAGTGGTAAAAGAAAATTTCCGTAGATTTATTTACAGGAAAATCAATTGTCCATTGCCCTTCTTGATCAAAAATACTATCAGTATTAAATTTCAAAGCAAAATGGTCAGGTGTACCTTCTGGTGGATTAATTTCTATTACACCCCTATATTTGTTTTTGGCTACTTTTTGATGACCTTGGTAACTGATGCTGTCAATAGGTTTACCGTTAATGGAAACATCCAGTTTCTCCAAAAGATTAGGATGAGTTTCATCTATCTTTTGGGCTGTTTTAGATTCTACTGTGTAATCAATAACAAGTTTATTCCCATTATAAAAAAAATCATCGATAGTAAAACTGATACCCTTATCTGTTGATGATTTTCCTAAATTTGTTACCTCATCTGCATGGGTATCATTAGGTAAAATGGACATCATACTAATAAGTAAACAAACAACTATAGCGCTAATTTTAAAATGCCTCTTTTTATCTATTCCATTGTTTCTCAAACTCTGTTCAACACCTTTTCTAAAGTTTGAAAAGATAAAATCCATTTTTACCCACCATCCTATATAATTTTTCACATCGTTTCAATAGTTTTCCAATCGATCCTTAATTATATGATAACCAAAATGTATATTATTATTGGCATTGTTTTCAAAGGATTCCACGATGTTTACTATATAGGAAGATATGATAAAACGGAATAAAGACGAGATACTAAGGAGATCTTTAAAGGGCGCAATTCTTATATAAAGAGTTGTGTTTTTTAGTTATTTAGATGAATAAATGTTATTTCTTTAATATTGCACTTTTGCCTTGCGAAATAAATCCGAATATCAATTTTAGCTTTTGAAAATTAACGTATATAGCAGGTGCCTCTTACGGATATTAAGTCAAGGAGGTGTGCGAAATGAACGAAGACTTATACGTTATAAACGGAAAAATATTAATTTTAACTTCTCTCTTAAATGATAAGGAGCCTTCTGCAGAAACTTGCGATGTCACTCCGGAAGACTTCGTTAAGATCTGCGAAGAAATGTATAACGAAGGTTTAATTAGTCATACGAACTTTGGGGATATGTTAAACGCAGAGGTAACGGATAAAGGGTTTAATTACTTCGATAATATCACGAATAGGTTAAGAATTTAGAGCAATCGAATTATTTCGGTTGTTTTTTTATTACAAATTCTTGCTGGATGCAACAGTACGTTACCTGAACAAGACATCAAAAAATGATTATACTTTTGTAAACCAATATTTATATTGAATCCATGTAAATGAAGTGAGAATCATTGATGATTCAATAGTTCTCACCTCGAAGTTAAGATAACTGCGTAATGTTATCGGTACTCCATTTTATACTTTATAAGGTCTCCATATCCCTCATTTAATCTAGCTCCAAAGGCAAAAAGGCATATTCTCCATTCTTAATAATTTCACAGGTACGAACTGGAATAGGATGTTTAAAAATGGGCCCATCTATTACCGTGGTATGGAATTCTCCACCTTCTCCGCAGGGATCAATCCCACGAGCTTCAAGCTCCTTCACATATTTATGGGTTAACGTTCTTCCTAAATCGTCCTCTCGCATTCCTAATGATAAATTCACAGTTACAATGATTGTGACAAATCCTAGATTTATAAACTCTTCGACAGCTTTACGATGGTTCATTTCCCATAAAGGCATCCCAAGCTTTAATCCAGCATTTTTCGTAACCTTTTCATGCCAACAGCCATGAGCAGGCATATCTAAGTCTCCAGTTACTAAAATTTCTGCTCCTTGATTTTTAGCTTTTTTTAAAAGGCGCATAAATACTTTTTCATAATCTGTCCAACTTGCAGCTGCAGTATATACAGGCAAACCTATAGATTTAGCTTGGGCACGTATAAGTTCCGGAGGCATTCCATGAGATCTGGAACGTTTCCCTTCTTCCTCCAGCATGACGATTAGTCCAATTGCTTCTCCAACCTTTTCTGCTTTATATAGAGCTAAAACACTATCCTTCCCTCCACTAAAGGAAGCTATAAATTTATGACCGCAAGCACTATTTTTCCAGTCCGTTAATTCTGCCATTCATATCTTTCTCCTTTATTCTAATGACTTTTTTCACGATGTTTGTTATTAACCAATTTCATATATAAGGTTTTATGGCTCCATTTGTTTGATTTTATCACCATTGGACCTTATAGATAAGATATTTTACACCTTGATCCAAAAAACTTAAAATTTAATGATGGAAAAAGGGAAGTTTAGGGCGCTATTCTTGAGAACTGCTTTTCTTAATTTATTGCATCCTATAACCGGGAGAGAAATAAAGGAATTACAACTGTACATGCAATAGAAAAAGCTAATATTAAGAACCATGGTTCTTGGGATATTATAAAACTTATTTTAGGTAATAGGATTAGTACGCTCAAGATTGAGTGATTAATTACAATTGTTTTAAAGTTTTTGTACTAGAATCATTATAAAAAAAGTAAAAGGTAATATCACTTTGTGAATATTAGGGTTCTGTGTTTAGAAAGTCATTAAACAAGTTTATTAACCTAAGTACAATCTTTTGAGTATTTTGAAGAATCAAAGCCAGCTTTGTGAGGTGTTTTTTTCTTTTAAGTGTAGTTTATTATAAGTTTCTCGACATATAAATTATTAAGGTATCGGTCAGTATATTTGGAACTGAATCAGAAAGTGTTGTTTACGTATGATGGAGAGAATGTACATCGGAAGTATGTATATTAAACTTAGGAGGTATTTCAATGATGAATTATTTTAATCCCCTAGATAGACCACGAATGCTAGTCCCTTTTCAAGGGTATCCTTATTATCCGCAGTATAGAATCCTTACACCACCTTACCCACAAAGTTGGTATACATTCTATCCCCCCATTAAATCAAACCAAATACATTTTTTTCATAAAAACTTTATTCCAACTCAATACTTAAAAGAGGATATGAGAGGATCATGGACACCTTTTTCATGGGTAGAGAAGTATGCCTATGCATTTTCGGGTCCATATAATAAAGCTGAAGTTGCTCTCACATTTGATGATGGTCCAGATATGGTGCATACTCCTCTCATATTAGATAAATTAAAAAAATATGATGTTAAAGCTACTTTTTTCTTATTAGGTGAAAATGTTAAGAGGTATCCTAATGTTGTAAAGAGAATGGCAGTAGAGGAGCATATAGTTGGGAATCATTCCTATGATCATCCCAATTTCGCAAAGGTAAGCAATGAAGAATATCATAGTCAAATTCTAAAAACAGGGGAAATGATTCAAAAGTTAACTGGATATTTTCCAAAATTCATCCGTCCCCCTTATGGCTCTATCAAGGAAGAGCATCTGAAATGGGCTAATGAGCAAAAATTTATGATTATTCAATGGAGTATAGATACATTAGACTGGAAAGGAATCAGTGCAGAGGCTATTACTGAAAAAGTATTTGCTAATGCTTTTCCTGGAAGTATAATCTTACAACATTCTGCGCCATCTGAAGCGAAATTAGAGGGTTCTGTGAAAGCTCTTGATCTAATCATTCCTCCACTTCAATCTAAAGGAGTGAGATTTGTAACTCTTCCAGAAATGTTTTCTACTTCAAAAGAAAGATGATTAATAAGGTTCTGGTGCAAAAACTTCAAGGTAGTTTTAATTAATCTCTAAACCTTGAACATACTGATAATATTACTCTAAAAAACATAAGTATATTATTCATATAAATAGTATGCCCTTTGATTAAGGTATATGGTTATTGTACTGAAGAGTTTTTAGTGCAAAAAAAGTGCAAATTTACTTAGTCTGCTCTTTTTTACTTTTAAATTTATGAAAATTAATTATGAAAAATTACGTCAAATAAAAAAGAGAGGGTCGCTACTCCTCTCTTTTGTTACATACATCAACAGTAAAGTCAGTATATATAGCAATATTGTTCATCTGAAATACCTTTATCATGGGATAGACTGATTTATCCTATGTATTCTTTCAAACCCACTACTATCTCCTATTTGTTGTAATGTTATCTTGCATACAATGAAACATAATGGTTCAAATTTTAAACATAGATGTAGCATAGGTTATTAAATGTTTTGTAATTTTCCCTTCCGATCAGTTCTTTGTTTAATTTTAACTTTACTTATATTTATTTGCTGATTTTTTGCCTTATATTCAATCTTATCATTGACTTGGCTTCTCTTTTAAAGCTAAATTTTCTCTATCCGCAGCTTCAGGAGGCACTTCCATCCATCCATTTTTCAGCATAACATGGGAGGCATCATCTACAAATTTAAATATATTGGTTAACGATTTACCGTATAAGGCAGCTAAATCATGCCTTCCATTAACAGCTACCGAATTTCCAAAAGCCCGTATTTTCATGGAAAACATATCTACTTTATGGAATAACATTAATTTATCCGAAAAAGGGGAAATGATAGAAGTTGTAACTAAATGATCAAGAAATGAAGGAGCAGGTAAGTGGTCATCATGAAGCTTTGACATATAACGTTCTACTGCTCTTGTAGTGAGATCTTCCCCTTTCTTAAATACCTCGCGAACCTTCTCCAATTTGGCAACTTGACGAAAGGCCATGATTAACGCTTTACTTGTTACATTACTTTCAATATTATCGTATAAATGAGTAATTTCTAAAGCATGTAAGGGCCGAGCCTTTTCTATTAAACCTTTTAAATAATCAGGACGAGCGATTTTTACATCTTCTGGTGTAGGGATGATCGGGGGTTTAATAATCAGCCCTTTATCCATTAAAATGCTCTTGATTTGCTCCATTAATTTTATCGTAGCATCTATACAGTAGAGATAGAAGTTCCGTACATCCTCCCTATACATTAGAGGAACAGCCACATTATAGATGCTCATTCCTGCTTTTGCAACATATTTTAGATAATGGACATAGAACTCATCTTCAAATAATCTTGGAGCCTCAAGATTCACATCTTCTTTTGTAAAACCATGAGGAATAGGAATATGTTCTTTGGTGAATATTTCTTTTATTATACTTTGAAATTCTTCACTTAGAAATAAAGCATGTTCCACCAGTCCTTTGATTTCTGAGTCTTCAACATGTTGGAGAAAGTAACTGAGAATACAAGTGGACATACTATTCCCCATATATGTTGCCCAAAGTTTCCCTACCTCTGCAGATGTTAGTCTGTCATTAAAATTTCTCCCTATTTTAGTTGGTTTAATAGTATCCATATCTAATCTCCTTGAGCTATTTTTTCTTAGAATTCCCTTTTATGGCTTATCTATTCTCTGAGGTATTTCAAAACTTATATAGACACTTTTTCTAGACTTTTCACAGTAAATATCTAGGAACCGAGTAGATTAATATTTCCTTGTTTTCCACTTAATTCGTGGTATATAACAAAAAAACGCTTAGAGCATTAACTCTAAACGCAGCAATCTATATTCATCTAAAATTCCTAAGTTCAGTATCATTTTTATTCTTTAATTTCAGAATAAGGGCAATAATTCCGATAAGTCCACTTATCGCAAAGAGGTAAGAAGAAAATGGTATTGGTTCATTTATTAATAATCCTCTTACTCCATAAAAACATAATATAATATTACCAATTAAACCAATCACAATTCTAATATTTTCACTCTCCTTTTGTTTATACAATACCATATAAAGTAAATTATTCTCTCCTATATATAATGAATACTCTATGCCATTTTAAGTTAAAATAATTCATATTTCAGGAAGTTAGAAAGCCATAGACTCTTTATCTCACAAGTAGTACATGGCTTTTCTTTTTAATTATTCGTGCAGGTTTTTATACATTGTTTATATATAAACGTCTTAATATCTATAGAGGACATTAGAAATGAATAAAAACGTAGCATTTTATTTTTTTAAAAAAAGGTAACTATAGTTTAATTGCCTCGAAAACCATTGTTTATGGTACCGTTCTTCCGAACTTTGAATTGCACTTCCATTTTCTTCACAATTACTTATTTTTTCACAAAATAAATTATAAAGAGTAGGAAAAATAAAAATTAAATCTACAAGCTATTGGATTACATATTGATTAATTCCTTTTAGATATTTCCTTTCAGTAATAATCGAAGAGACAACAGAAATCACCAATTTTAAGGTTTATGTAAGATTAAGATTAAAATAATGTAAGGTTAGTATCGTATATTCATATTTGTAGAGGTTAATAGATGAAATTATCAAGAAGTTTTATTATAGAGCGTATCATATCTCTTAAGAAGAGGAGGTTTAAAACATATGAAAGGAAATAATATTTTATCATCGTTATGTTATTTCAGTATATTTTTCGCGCCATTTTTATTCCCGTTAATTGTGTATTTTATGGCTTCTAAGGAGGTAAAAGTCCATGCAAAAAAATCATTATGTCTACATCTGTTTCCCTATATTATTTTAGTCGTAGGTCTTGCTGGAACTGGATTGAGAGGAATTAGTGGATGGGATCAAATAGGAATTGGGTTCGCAGTCACTTATGTTGCTTTTATTATTATTGGAGTATATTTCTTCTTTTGGAATATAGTAAAAGGAGTAAAAATATTAGCAGATTATTAAACAGGGACATAGAGGGTGTAAGCTCAAGCTTAATCAAACTATTTTAAGACTCTCTCTTTCCACTTAGCTTAAAGAAGAAGCTGATTCATAATGATGTTGTACAAAGGTTATATTTATTTTTTATTAAAAAAGTTGAAATATAACAAAAGATGTTTACTTCCTTAATGAATAGGGTACATGCCAGTGAATCCACATTTATGGGAATTTTAGTAAAAGAAAGGATGGTAAGGAATGAAAAAGATAGTCGTTGGTACAGTCGCAATGTTATCATTAGCAGGGGTTTCTGGACAAGTTTCAGCAGCAGAACCAACAGCAATAAAAGTAGGGACTGAAAGCTCGGTTAAGGCACAAGCTGAAACCCAGATAGCAGCTGTTACCTCATTATCAACTCCTCAAGAAGGACAGAAAAATCGGTCTAGTGGAAACTTTAGCGTTGAAAATCTACCAGCAGGCACTTACGCATTAAAATTTGTAGTAGAAGGGGCCAATTCTGGTACGCATTTTAATGTTATGAAAGATGTTTCAGGAGGAACTGACCCAACAATTTGGTCTAATGTTTATAGTGGGAACACTACCGATGTACAAACCGATCGTTCATTCTATATTGCAAATCCATCAGGAACAAACTCCAACTTTACTGTTAAAGTATATGCTCTGCATTAGGGAAAAAGAGGCATAGATACGTATCAAAATGTGGATTCGTTGATTAAAGTAGACTATTTCAGGATTTATTTAAGAGAAAAACTTTAAAATAACACTAATGTCAGAAAGTAAAGAGAGCAAGTTCGTTCATCTCTAACGAACTTGCTCTTGTTTATGCTTATGTATACTTTGATGGTTCGTTTATCATTTTAAGGTTATGTTAAATCTTAATATTAATTTATACTTGTCTCTACATTTTGGTATTACTCAATTTGAGCTTCAATCATTTTTCCTCCTTATTTAACCTTTGCCGGACCCTTGCACTTCCTTTTACATAGAAAGTTTTAAATATTCCCTGTTAAACAAGTAACTAAAAAACAGGAAAAACCTAACGAATAGATTGTAGTAAATTTATGTAACATAATAAATGTTATAGACAATAGCATATAAAAAAGCCTGCATCTTTTGATGCAGGCCCTCCCTGTGCTCGCGTTACTATATTTCTTTATGAGTTTTTATCTTTAGGAAAACTCATAAAGATAAAAATAATTACACTCTAGTGGTGAAAACCCTTATCGTCTTCTGGATCCCTCCGTATAGGTCCATCCAAAGAATTCAAATATTCAAGGGCTTGCTTAAGATTTACCAAGAATAAATGAGCAAGATCCCTTGAAAATCCATTTCGAACTACAATTCGCATAATGGTTACCTCTTCCATGTCTGCAGGTAACGGGTAAGCTGGTACTTGCCATCCATACGTACGCAATTGTCGGGACAAGTCATAAAGCGTCCATTTTGATGTGTATTCATCTTTCAATCGCCAAGCCAATACCGGAATCGCTGAACCATCAGAAATCACTTCAAATGGTTCCATGTCTTGAATCTCCTTGCTCAGAAAACATGCTGTGTCCTGGGAGGACTTTTGCACTTCATAATACCCTTCTCTACCTAAACGTAAGAAATTATAATATTGCATAAGTACTTGTGCACCAGGCCGGGAAAAATTTAGAGCAAAGGTCGGCATGTTTCCTCCCAAATAAGACACCTTGAAGATGAGGTCCTCCGGGAGATCTTCTTTTTCCCTCCAAATTACCCAACCCAGCCCAGGATAGACTAATCCATATTTATGCCCCGAAACATTGATGGACTTTACCCGTGGTAATTGAAAATCCCAGACTAGGTCTGGTTGAAGAAATGGGGCAATAAATCCCCCTGAAGCCGCATCTACATGAATAGGGATATCTAGCCCTGTCTTCTCCTGCAAATCATCTAAAGCTTTCGCGATTTCAGCAATCGGTTCATAAAGTCCGGTATACGTCACACCAAGAATTGGTACCACGCCAATCGTATTTTCATCCACAGCATCCAGAACTCCTTGGGGGTCCAAGTAGGGATGCTCCGGGCTAATATTCACATAACGTGCTTCCACATCCCAATAATTCGCGAATTTCTCCCAAACCACTTGTACAGCCGAACTAAACACGATATTTGGTCGTTCAGTCGATAGCCCTTGGCTCTTTCGGGCTTTTTGCCAACGTCGCTTTAACGCGAGTCCACCAAGCATACACGCTTCAGACGATCCTGTCGTTGAAACCCCCATCGTAGTATCTGGATGAGGTGAATTCCATAGATCAGCTAAAATACGTATACAACGCTCCTCAATCGCTGCGGTCTGTGGATATTCGTCTTTATCAATCATATTCTTATCAAAAGACTTGGCATATAAACGTTCTGCAGCAGGCTCCATCCATGTGGTAACAAATGTAGCTAAATTGAGGCGAGAACTCCCATCTAGGGTCATTTCGTCATGGATGATTTGATACGCCGTTTCTGGTAACATACCTTGATTGCGAATACGCAGGCGTGGAATGGTTTCTTCTCCTTCACGAGAATACAAAGGATTAACAGAAAATTCTTCAGGTAAATTCATTTGTTCGCGATGTGGGTGCCATTTTGGCATAGAGTATTATCTCCTCCAACGTGAATAATACGAGTATTAATTTTAGCGCTAATAGACTAGCATGTTGTAAGAAACCTTTAAATCTTTTAAGTGTCCACTCCATAATCGAGCTGACAGTAAATTAGGCCTTTCTAACAAATAATGGATTCATTGAAACATCAAACAGAATAAGGATTATTCTCTTATTGGTGATGCTCATCACAATGGATGTACATCGCGGTTAACAGATCAAGACGAATAGATAAGTTCACTTAGTAACATTCTTCCTTTCTTTGTCGACAATTAAACATTTAGGCTTGGAATATCCTTTTCATTCTGCCCAAAATGAAATAGTTAAATGTTCATTTTCATGTAGGATTACTATATACAAGGTTAATTAACATAATCCATTTTTAAGGAAATTAGAAAGCCATAGACTCTTTGTCTCACGAGGAGTACATGGCTTTTCTTAATACTTATTTTGCGTGAATAGAAAAAAGGAACATACAAATTATTAGGATGAATATGTATGTTCCTTTTTATATTTATTCGATTCTTAGATCTTTAAACTCCCTCAACTGGGCCTCTGATGATATTTCAACGGTTAATATATTGCTCCAGCAATTAAAATAAATTACTTACTTACTTTCAAAAGAAACTGATCGATTCGTTCTTTTTGCCGTAAGTGGTGTCGGAAATGCATTTCAATTAACTTAAAATATTCCTCTGCATTTAAATACCCCATTGCCCGATGCTGAACTTTCTGGCTTGCCGGGATGTCAGAAAGCTTTCTTTCTACCTCCCTCATTTTCTCATTGGTTTGGAGAAGTCCTTCCTTTACTTCTTCTTTTCTCGTAGGATTTGGCGGTGTAAAATCAGGTGTATCCGGACCTTTTACTTTGATTGGAGGAAACGTTCCTTCTTTAAAAATCGATTCGCCTATTTCTGTTTTTTTACCACCATCGGAAGCATTGCCATTAGCACATTGCTCAATTGCTTTCAAATGAAGCTTAAGAGTGCAATTTATTAAATGATTGTACATTTGTCCTAATGACCATTCATCCTCAGAAGGCTTCCGCGTAAACTCATCTAGCGAATATTTACTTAACTCTTCAATATAGTATGTAACCACCTGTTCAAATTGCTTTAATATCTCTTTTGTATTCAATATATCTCCTACTTTCTTTATAATTTTTTCTCCTTAATGTTGAGTAGCACGTCCCAACGCTAAATGAAATAACCTCTTCTAAAATTAACTTCGCCTCACTTACAAATAATTCCTTTTATTTCATTCGAGAAAATGTGCTATACAAAAAAGACACGTTCCTTGATAAACACGCCCCTTTACTAAAAAAGTAACTTCATCCTAAATTAGTAATCAATGAACAAAAAAACTAAACAAAAGCAAGAAACGTATATCGTCATAATTTTAATTTGGTAGATTAAGTTGCCAAGAAACGCCAAACTTATCAACTATCCAGCCAAACTTTTTACCAAATCCATGATTATCTAACGGCATTAGGATTCCACCGCCATCAGTTAAATTCTCATAAATTCGATTAATTTCTTCTTCTGAATCACATGTAATAAATAAAGAAAATGAAGGAGTAAACGTAAATTCATGCTTAATATTACTATCAATGCAAATAAATTCTTGACCCTTTAATAAAAAGGTGGCTTGTAGAACACTTCCCTCTGCACCTGGTCCATTTGCTCCATAACGAGAAATACTAGTTATTTCTGAATCCTCAATTAAAGAAGTATAATAATTCATTGCTTCTTCCGCGTTTCCTTGGAACATTAAAAATGGTGTAATCTTTTTCAATATATCCCACTCCCTATTTTCAATAATTGTACTCAATCAAAATTATCCTAGAAACGCCACCCGGTTGTCCATAATCATAGTTTTTGAGTAGGCTAGAGGTGTATAAAGAGGAAGCTGCCGTTTCTGAACTTGAATCTGGGTTTTATTTAGGATCACCGGAAGAAGAAGCAATAAATTTCTGGATGGAAATAGCACAAAATTTTATCATAAATGTGGTTAAGGTAACTAACAACTCTGTTAATCGGACCTTCATCTTGGTATATGTGGGGAAACAACCTTTCTTTGATACTTTTTATCAAATAGATGGCCGTTTAGTTATGTGGAATCAACTTGAAGATATGGTTATAAAAAAAGAGATCGAAAATGAATTATTACCACAGGCATCTACTGTGGCTTCCTTAATAAATGATAATTTTGCGAAAGCTGAACACCCTAAGATTGCATTTGCTGAGCTACAATTTGAATGGGCAACGGAAGCTGGGTCTTCTCATGTAATTTGGGAAAATGATGACCATACAAATCTAGCAAAGGGAGAAATTTTAAGTAAATGGTTCAATAACTTAAGTACTGAAATTAAAACCCAACCATTAGATAGTAATACCAAACTCTCATGGTATTACTATCTAATGGTTGGGTTTTGTTGCTTATATCTTTTTACGAAATTTAAAATATAGACTCCCAGGAGACTATCCTGTGCATCAATTTATTCTTGACTTGGATAAAGGAGTTTTAAGATAGTGCTATGTTAACTTTCTAATGAAACTCATACCATTGGCATTGAGATAAACAAAAGGCAGATAGGTTTAATAGTACCTGTCTTCCTTCTGCCATATCCATTAAAATAAGGATTTTTTCTTTCTTTCTTTTAAAATACCACCAGTCCAACCCCTAAATTTCAAATAAAAGTAAATAGCGATAGTGCTAACAAAAATTAAAATAAGAGAACCTAAATATCCAAACTTCCATTCAAGTTCTGGCATATGTTTAAAATTCATTCCCCAAAGGGCTCCCAGTGCCATTACCGGCGTAAAAATAGTTGTAATGACTGTTAGTGTTTTCATAATTTCGTTCCCTCTATAGGAAGAAATCGCTTCTTCTAAATGGAGTAATGTCTCCATTTCTTCTTGATAATGTTGAACTAACGTCATTGCCCTTTTAATACGTAATCTCACCCTATTAAATTCTAAAGTTTTTACCACCTCATTAAGGAACGTTTCTTCAATCGCGTTAATTAATTCTTCCATCGGTATAAGTAAACTTTTTGACGTAATTAATTTCTGACGATATCGAAAAATTTGATCCAATTTATTTTTATTATTATTTCTTTGCAACTTCCCAACAATGTTTTTCAATTGTACTTCAAAATCATCTATTCTTACTAAAAAACGATTAGTAATCTCACTCAATAATATACAAAAATTCTCTACCCCATTCCTTGATGACTGCATACGATGTAACATTTTATTTTTTTGTTTCAAGTCGTTCATCTCGAGGCCAACTGTAATAAAAAAATCTTTACAAGTATAAAAGTGAAACACTTTGTACTCATTCTCTTTTTGAGAATTTTGATGGTAAATTAATGAACCTCTCACATGAAGATAATCTGGAGTAATAGCTATTTTTAAATTATTCTTATTAGATTCATTTATTTCTTTTAGCCAATCTTCACCTTCCGGTATATTCCTAGCCACTTTCGCTATCTCCTTTTTATCTTGGAAATCAAATTCTAACCATTCTCCATTTTTACTAAGAGGATAATTCAAATTTAACACCTCTTCCTATCATTGAATAATCCTTTAGTTTCTATTATCCAATTTAATAGAATGTAAAACCTGTTCATTTTCCTATCATAAAGGCTAGATTCAAACTTAAGTCAGCAATTCTTCCTTGAAAAGTATATTAATGAGAGTGGAGTAATTTATAAATTGGAAGAAGCATTTTTAATATCAAAAATATTTTTATGATATAGATTTTAAAATCTGTTTTGATACAAAAATAAGGGAGGTACTACATTTAGTACCTCCTTTACTCTCGCTCTTCATAGAATGAAAAAAGAACTTGATATTATATAATCCCCTCTTTTATCCATTAAAAAGATTCATTTAGAATTAGTCATTCAAAAATGATAACAATGCTTCATTAAATTCTTTGGGATGTGTTGCATTAAGCCCATGCGGTCCTCCCTTTATTAAAGCTAATTTAGCATCAGGAATGGCTTCATGAGTTCGCTTCCCACTATACTCAAATGGAACAGTTGCATCTGGATCACCATGTATCACAAGGGTAGGTATATTAATTTTGGCTAAATCTCCTCTAAAATCGGTTTTACTGAAAGCACCAATACAATCTAGAGCCCCTTTAGGGGATGCACCTGCTGCAATATCCTTATTATAAAGTCGGAATGATTCACTAACTAAGTCCGTTCGATCTCCAGCAGAAAAAAATGTTCTCGTAAACTCATCAAGAAAGGCTAGGCGATCATTTTTAACTCCATGACTGAGGAAGGAAAAGAGTGTTTTTATGAAGTTGTTCCAAAACAAGAACATTTTCAGGAATCTCAATTTTCTAACTTAAATTACAAGGAAAAAAAACAGCTTTTAAATTTACTTAAGAAAATTTAAAAACCATAGGAGATGATCACATCTCAGCACTAATAATAAAAAGGCCTATAAACTATAGCTTCTTAGTAATAAAAATACGATAAGCTCAACCTTCACTATAGCTCTTTTCTCCTTCTGACTTATTTCTTTTAGCTCTACCTAAGTTAAATCATTTTCATTATAATCCCATCATATATAAGAATGTTGTATTTTTTAATTCGTTTAGAAAAATGTATATCTCCTTGCAAGTATCGAAAAAGGTGATTCTTATAAGTTTTTTTAGATAGTATTGATATAAGTTAATAGATAATTAAAATGTATTTTATTATTAATATTAGAATTATATTGTTGATAGCGCTTACAAAAACCTTTATAATTGGATTAGACTATTAAAATAGGGACGATTTACGAAAGGAGAAATGAGAAAATGAAACATATTATATCTTATAAAATCCACCTTCCAACACTTACTTTGAGGAAAACTTTAGAGCTTTACCAGTTATGTCAAACGATTGAAAGTAAAATCTATTTAGTTGCAAATGGGCGGACATGCGAAATTAATCATTTACCAAAACTTGTTTCCTTTATTTTAACCCTAAAGTGTCGGAATATTCTTATTGTTTTAGAGGGAAAAGAAGCGCCATCTGATGGTGAACAGATGAAGCATTTCTTTAAACAGCAAAAAAGACGATGCCCTGCTTAGATTAAGAAGGTTTGGTTCTTTTGTTGTTTAGATTTTGGGTTATGGAACGGAGATAAATTAAGATTTAGAAACATCTTTAATCAAACTTTAAAGCTATACCTCGTTGTAGTTAATACAGTTTCCTATAATTGTGAACGTTATCCGCAGAGTGGAAGGAAGAGGTGAAGGTAATGAATACATTCCTTATCCATATGTTTGGATGGATACTACTTGTTTTTTCCATCTTTTTATACATTGTTACTCAATCACAATTAGTTACAGTGTTGATCGCTCTTACTGGTTTATTCTCTGTTTCATATGGTCTCTTATATCAAAGTAGCCCTGATAAATGAAGAAGCTTCCTTTAGAGACAAGCTCTATTCTACTTTATAACATATAACTTCTCAGGTTACATAACACACATTATCAGTCCTAGAATAAAACAACCATAGAGTGAATGACTCTATGGTTGTTTTATTAATTATTATTCAAACAGAATTACTTTATTTATATTAACTATTGTTTAAACAATAGTTGAACTTAATTCTTTTGATTGTAAGATTATTCTTTTGACCTTATAAAGAAGTTTCTCATTGCTGTAATGAAGATTAATTTTCATTTAACTTTCGCTTCATTGGAAAGTAATATAAAATCGCCGGGACAATTAATCCGACTAGCCAAGCAATGTCTGCTCCTTCAAAGGCCTTCGCTATAGGACCCACATAGAATGATGTATTAATAAAAGGCATTTGTGCAATAATTGCTATAATAAACGCTATGCATGTAACTTGATTTACTTTCCCATATTGACCGTTTAAATCAAAAATATCTTTCACGTTATATTTGCCATGACGCAATAAATAGTAATCCACAAGGTTAATAGACGTCCAAGGAATTAAGAAATAACTAATAAAAAAGATAAAATTTAAGAAAAAAGACAGAAAGTTGCTTTTCCCTAAAAAGCATAAGATAGTACCTGCTAATGTAACACAAAATATCATCCCTATCCGAACTTTTTGTGTTACTTTTATCTTCCAAAACGGTTCTATAGTTGTAATAGTAGACATGAAAGCTCCGTATAGATTAAAAACATTAATAGCGATTTGACCAAAAATAATAATTAGGTACATAAAGATAGAAAATCTCCCAAATAAGTGGGCTAAATTCCCTCCTGCATGATCAAGAAAATTGGGAATAGCAATAGTCAAAGTGGCTCCTAAAATCATCATCCATACAGTTCCAACAAATGTCCCTAGATAACTATACCAAAATGTTTGGGACGTTGATGTATACGTTGGCAGATAACGAGAATAGTCTGCTACATATGGGGCGTATGCTAATTGCCATGTTGCTACAACACTGATTGCCAACAAAAATACGGGCCAATCTAAGCTAACTAATGACAGGCTTCCCGCCGGGAGTGGCAACTGAAATATAATAATAGTTACCACTAGGTAAACTACAAAAGAGGACCATGATAACAATTTCTGCATTTTATGAATTAAATCGTGACCGTAAATTGTAACAACGAAACAAATAATGCTTAAAATTATTATGCTCCAGCTCTGATTGATTGGAATTAAACTACTTAACGTTTGAGCTGCAAGCACACTACTACTCGCAAAAAAGCCTAAATAAACGAACATTACAAGGAATAATGGAAAAATGGCACCAATCACTCCAAACTGTGCTCGACTCTGAAGCATTTGAGGGATACCAAGTTTAGGTCCCTGAGCAGAATGGGAAGCCATGAAAATGGCACCTAATAGGGTTCCAATAATAATAGCAGCAAAACTCCAAAATAAATTAAGACCTAAACTAATGGGTAATGCACCTGTTACAAGAGTTGTAACATGCATATTTGCACCAAACCATATAGGGAATAAACCCCGAGCCTTACCATGCCGTTCTTCTACTGGAACAAATTCAATACTACGTGTTTCAACTTTCAATGGACAAGTCTCCTTGTAATTTAATTGTAGGAAGTATTTGTATACATGAATATATATAATTAAATGAGACTAGACTACCTGAATAAACCATAAATCTGTATACATGCCCTTCTTACAAAACATTTCCAACTATATGATTCTTATTCATTTACATACTTACGTTTCATTTTGGATTAAAAATATGAAAATAATAATAGAATTAAAACTTTGAATATTTTTCTCCTTTAGTCCCGTAAATATCATATAGTAGAATCTGTTTCACCCCAAAGGAATAATACCTACTACCGTCAATCCAAGGGGAGTGCTTATCCTGTAAAGTTATCTACTTTTAATGGAGTATATACTATGTTTCATAGCATATATTTCAGCAAAATAATTTATTATATAGCAAAGGAATAGTCAATTTAATTGGAATATACTTGGTTTACTTCTTTTCTTAATACAGAAAGAACGTTCATAATTATCTATTGTTCTTCTGTTAAAAATCGTTTTAAGATTATATTAAACTTTTCTTCATGTTTGCTAGTGCAAATATGAAGAAATATGTGTAAAGCAAGCATTAATTTGCTTAACATTCATACTGTCTGTCTCTTATATATCGTTTTATACGATGTATTAATACCTATAAACGTTCTAAATAAAAGAAATAAGATAGCCTCACTCTATTCACACAAAAAATAAAGTTGCTTTTTGCATTGTCTCATACGGTATAGTAACAGAAAGAATCCTGGTAAACAAGCCTTAGGTAATAAACTATATATTTATAATAATGAAACTAAAGAGCACTATATGTAACACATATATCCCTATTTCACATAATACGAAGGAAGTAATAAAAGCGCAAACCTGCTCAGTAACAGCAAGTGTGCGCTTTTTTTTCGTTTACATATACTTTTACGAATAACTCATTTTTCTTATAAAGGCATCCCTTGTTCTAATCCTCTTTATATTTTTCTTTTACAATACTGGAACCAATCGCTGCACCAACCGTTAAAATTAAAACGCCGAAATTCCATAGGAACCACCCACCATAAAAAGTGAAATCCAAAGTAGTAAATTTATTTAGAACAATAATACCAATTTTAATTATCCAAAAAACAGCACCTATTAAAAACAATACGTCAAACATAAATTTTAGCTTCGGATGTGCTAGTTGCTTGCTATCTTTAATAACCTTCTCCGTCAATTCTTCATCACTCCTTAATAATTCGTCAATCGTTACATTAAAAAGATCACTTATTTTAATAATAATTTCGATACTGGGATAGTTCTGACCATTTTCCCACTTAGAGACAGATTGACGACTGACAAAAAGTTTTTTGGCTAACTCTTCCTGAGACCATCCCTTATTTATTCTCTCTTTTTTTAATCTCTGACTAAAAATCATATACATAATCACCTTTTCGTAATATATAATCCATTATTGTTAATCCTAGTGTTGAAAGTAAAGATAATAATCGTTGCTATCCTCCGCAACCTATAGTTGCTACCTATAAATCCTAGGTTATTCGCTACTTTATAGGATCTCTTCTCCTGATACAGTATTTTATACATCGTTAACATAGTAAGATTCTTTGATCCCCCAATAGAAAAAGAGTGCATAAAAACCAGATGGCTTATGCACTCTTTATAGTCATGATTTAAAGTGATCATATCTGAATCTATCAAAATCCTTATTTAATAATTTTCTTTTTCTAAAAAATTATCAATATATTGATAACAACCGTGCCTTACTTTTTGTATGAAGGGATTAATCTCCTGAATCTTCTCAATGAAATAGGCATTGGAAGGAAGAGGATAATCTACGCGTTCCTGTACATGTTTTCGTAGTAAAGTTAGATTAAAACATTCTGTAGGATTAGATTTGAACAGTTGGATAGCAATTAGATAAGCTTCTAACTTTTCTTTATGAACTTGATTAAGAGTCAATGTACTCGTAATGTTCGTTGTCTCTATACCTCTTTGTTTCATTTCTTCTTTAATACTCTCTGTTTCCTTCATAAAATTTAGCATACATCTCATAATATGCTCTTTTGATTGCGTTAAACGTTTTACTAATTGTTCTGATTCGTTCAATTCCATCTTATACACTCCCTAAAAAGAAGAAATACATTATTTTATATAACTAGAAATATATTCTTTATACAATACGAAAGATACTCTGAAAGGATGACCATCTAGAGAAAGTTAATAATATTCAGACAAGATGATATTTTCTATTTTAATTAAAAACTACTTATATTCATTTTCTATATACACTTATCCAAATCATTATCACTTAAGAAAAAGTGGAAATTAATAAAAGGATAAACATACATTTAGAGTATAATTACTTTATAATTAGGTAGTAATGGAAAAGGAGGAAATGATAAATGAAAGAGCCTGTCTTAGAAGACTTTATCTGTTCGGCTGATACAGATTTAGAGAAAGAAGATGATTTGAAGATTATCTGTCGTTTCCCTAATAATTTAGGAGTTGTCATTTATAAATCTCTTATGTTTACAAACAATAAGTACTATACAACCCCTATTCGTTTTTTTAAAAAGTCTTATCATATAAGTGGAACGGGTGAGTTTTCACGTGAAGTTCAACGGCTAAATACGATACAAGAGGTAAGACAGTTCGCAAAAGTAGTTTATGAGAGGGAACTTGTTTATTCCTAACGTAATGAAAGGTGAGATTTGCATTTAGGTAGATTTTAAAAAATACAAATCTCACCTCTCAAATCCAACTTTACAAATTACAAAATGAATGTAGAATTTAGACCTGTATTTGTTTGTTTTCCTTACAACAACTACTATATGCTTGTGGAAATGCTCCCTACATCTTCCATAATTCCCCTTGTTGTTAATTTACTGCTCTTTTACATAAAAGGAAAGCTCTTTTTGTTGGTTCCACACTTCTCTTTATCATGGAAAACATCCCCACACCTACCACACCCCCCCTTATCGTACTTTACCTATACACTAAACATAGTAGATAAACTTTATATAATACAATACGCATTACCAGCACCCCAAAGTTAAGATTGAAGAAAGTTCTATGGTTTTGTAATTTAAAGTATTTTATCTTATCTGGAATTAAAAATTTAAGGAGGGAAAACATGAATATTACAGTAGTAGAACATAATCCAAAGTGGAAATATGAATATTCAAAAGAAGTAAAATTAATTGAAGAAATCCTCCAGAAGGAATTAGTGAACAGTTTTCATATTGGAAGTACTTCTATTCCTGATTTAAAAGCAAAGCCTATTATTGATATCCTCCTTGTAGTCAATGATATTAAAGCATTGGATGATTACTCTCAACAGTTCGAAAAGCTTGGTTATGAGATTATGGGTGAGTTTGGAATTAAACAAAGAAGGTATTATCGTAAGGGGGAAAATAACCGAACTCATCAGGTTCATGCGTTTCAATATGATAATATTCAGGACATTGAAAGGCACCTATCTTTTAGGAATTATCTTTGTCAAAATCCAGAAATAAGAAAGCAATATGGAGAATTAAAAGCTAAACTAGCTCGTAAATTCCCAAATAATATCAATGGTTATAGTAATGGTAAAGATAAATTTGTCAAGACAATAGAAAAAGAGGCACTTAAATGGCATTGGTTTAATCGTTGAAGTAAGGATCATCTTTTAGTCTATATAAAACAAATTATAAGAAGGCAAAGTAATGAAAAGTATTTTGGATGTCAGGAAAGGGAGGAATACAAGAAACTTAATTAATAAATATAGAAAAGACCGCCTTACACAATAACTATTATTGTATAAGGCGGTCTTAATTTTCTTATTCCGAACAAAATTAATTCTATAGCAAGCAATACTCCCCCAGTATTTAGCACGAGAATCAATTCAAAAAGTATATTAAAATTCCCCTAATTTGTTTTTTAACTCATTATAATTAGTTTGCCTTCTGCTTCTGTATCTCTTCGGTTTCCCCGCCTTTTTGCAACTTACTATGATGACGAGAATATCCAAAATAAACGACAATACCTAAAACTAACCAACCACTAAAATATAACCATGTGCTACCTGGCAGGTTAACCATTAAGAATAAACAACATAAACAAGACACAAGTGGTAGGACCGGTACAAGGGGTACTCTGAATCCTCTTTCTAAATTTGGATGTGTTTTACGTAGGATAATAATTCCAACGCCTACCATCCCAAAGGTTAACAAAGCTCCAATATTCGCTAAGTTGGAGAGTTCTTTTAAATTAATGACTCCTCCAATTACACTACTGATAATTCCTATTAGCCATGTTGAAAATACAGGAGCACCAGTCTTTTCATTTGTTTTTGAAAAGCTCTTTGGTAATAAACCATCGCGGCTCATTGAAAATAGTACTCGAGTTGCTGCATAGATATAAGCAAAAATTACAGCCATAATTCCAATAATTGCTCCGATTGTCACAATTCCAGCAACTGCGTCTTGTCCAACCGCATGTAATACATAAGCCATTGCTTCTGGAACATTAAGCTCAGTGTACGGTACAACCCCTGTCATAACAAGACATACTAAAACATAAATTATCGTACATACTACTAAAGAGGCAATAATTCCAATCGGTAGATCCCGTTGTGGGTTTTTTACTTCCTCTGCTGATGTTGATAATGCATCAAACCCCAAAAAGGCAAAGAAAACAGCTGCAGACCCTGCCATAATCCCCTCTATTCCGAAAGGCGCAAATGGGGTCCAGTTTTCAGGTTTTACATAAAAAGCTCCGACTATAACGAAAAGACCAATGACAACAAGTTTCACTAACACCATGAAATTATTTACTTTCTTACTTTCTTTTGTTCCTCTTGAAAGAAGCCATGTAATAAGTAAAGTAATCATAATGGCTGGAAGATTAACAATCCCTCCATCTGCTGGAATTGTTACAAGTTCCTTTGGCAAACCTAGGTTAAATCCCTCTAAAAATTGATTAAAGTACGAAGACCATCCACTTGCAACTGTGGCTGTTGTTAATATATAAACGGAGAGTAGCGTCCATCCCATAAGATGGGCAATAGCCTCACCAATCGTTGCGTAGGTATACGTATATACACTTCCTGATACCGGGAGAGTGGAAGCAAACTCTGCATAGCAAAGAGCCGCAAATCCACATACGATAGCCGCCAAAATGAAAGAAATAATAACGGATGGGCCAGCGTCATTTGCTGCTACTAGACCTGTTAAAACTAACACTCCTGTCCCAATAACCGCGCCAATTCCTAGTAATGTTAAATCAAACGCCCCCATCGTTTTCTCTAATGTCTTACTTTCCCCTTGTTTCAATAATTGCGTAATAGATTTCTTCTTCAGTAAATCACTCATAGCCTCTTCCCCTTTCTGCTTGTGTGAATTTAGATTTTGTTAGGTAAGAGGAGTTCTGCACAAATCCTAGTGTAAACTCTCTTAGTTTCTATATTATTATATCAATAAAATAGTAACCATCCCAATTTCTTAGTATAGTTGAAAGCGATTACATAGTAAAGGGGTTAAATAAATATTGTGTTTTTAGATGTATGTTACATTAATTTCAGTTCAAATGAGGTAATTTATTACTATGCATAAGCCAAAGATTCCTTTTTATTAATAATAATTCATAGTAAATGAATTATTATTATGTATCCTCAGAAAAGTTATCAAATCGTAAACTTTTTGTTATTCAAAGAATCTATAGGTCTTCTTGCAGCCATTTTATAGGTGTTGAATGCTTTATAGCATAGCCCCTTCTCCCCCATTACAGGTTTTCAATTAATCTGAACTGAAGGTTGCATATTTATCTTATACATTATCCATAATATTTCTAAGACTTCCTCCCTTAAATATGAGCTGACTCAATTAATATAAAAAACCCCTATTATAAATAGGGGTTTTTTATATTAATTTGCGAGTACAGAATAAATTGTTTAGTAATGAACAGGAACACGATCTAAATTTCTCTGTTTTGCTACATAATAACGACTATAACTATCCACGAGTTCATGGGTTTCAGGATCAATAATAATTGGTTTATCTACAGTTCCATTCTTCTCAATGCTTTCTTCCACTATCTTTTGTTTAGCGATTCCTGGTGTAAATTGAAGAAAGGCTTCTGGAACCTTAATATCCTCTAAAGACATCCAGTTTCTTGTCCCTTCTGGAACAAAAATTTGCTTTTTGACTTCCTCTTTTTTAGGTTCTTCTTGTTGTTTATTTTCTTCTGATTTTTGAGCTCTTGAGCCCTTTTTTGGCGTTTCTTTGTTCTCTTTCCCTTTGTCTTCAATTTCTTGTAGTTGCATACAAATAACACCTATCTCACCTGTACATTGTTCAAATGGAATATCTAAACAAGGCTCGCCCTGGACGAGAAAACGTCTTTGAAAAAACTCCTCTCGATTTATGTTTAGCTTATTAAATTGTTTTAAGCTGAGAACCACCGTATATGTAATTGCCTTACTCCGAAAAGGAATCCCTTTTGGAGCATTTGGGCTCCCTTTTTCCTCCATATCAAAAGTCAGATACTTTCCGTAATCTTGAATTGAGCTTGTCGGACGGCCTGTTACACTGATTTTATGTGCCATCGTTCTCCCTCCTTATCTTTTTTCTCATTATAGTATATATATCTTATACACTATTGTTTATCTATAAAAACAAAAAAGCAATAGAAATAGGATTTTAATCTACATTTTTAGTAATTTAGCATATTATAATTCTATTTTCACCTTTCCTATAATAAAAGAATCAAAGGAACAATATCAGCAGACAACATGGAATTGGAAAATGAAAAATGGTGCTAAGTCAACCAAAATTAAGTCTTCCTTTTCAGTATAAAAAAAGATGAACTTTAATATAAAAAGGATCGGCTTGAATCTTTGTTTTGTAGATGACTGTCAATCTAATTCCAAAATTCAAGCCTATGTATCTTAAGAAGATTACTTATCTTTTGTTACTACTTTTTACTTTCTGTAGATTGTTGAAGCTTCTTTTTTACTTCCTCAATATTGGTATCACTATAGATCTCTGTGCCATGACCTCCATTTGTCTTAGCCAACCATTCTTTTACTTCATTGTAAGACATGCCAGATTGTTCATTGTATTTTTTAACCTCATCAATGTTTGTTCCTACTACTGTAAATGCACTATTCTCATGCTTTTTATTCATAGTAAATCCTCCTTTTGGTTTTAGTTATTTTCCCCTTTAAAGAAAGTTTTATTAAGAATTTATTGTAAGAATACTTGTTGTAAAATTCCTTTTTCTTTTGACAATTCATCAAACTTTTTCATAACAGCTGAATCAATATTTAGCATGATGATTCCCATTACATTCATCCTTTCTCTAAATAAAGTGCACGACATCTTGAAAACCTGAAGAGCATAAGGGATTTTTGCTATCACATGGGGTGATAGACTAGGCAAAGCCTAGTAAAACGGTGATATCAAGGAAAAGCGCTAGATGTCCCCTCAACGTCCCCTCAAATCAACCCGTAGTCCCCTCAGCGTCCCCCTGTGGTTTAACAATTAGTAGCTAAATCTTGCTCTTTTCCGTTTAACTTTTTGAGCTTTTCCTTTAACATTTTCTTCTCGTCTTGATAGAGATGAATGCTTTCTTCCTTCATCCAAATTTCATCTTCATTTAATAAAAGTTGAACTGCTGTTTCAACTTTTCTGTATCAATTCGAGACCCCATATCGGGTTTTAAACAAGCTCAGCCTCTCGCCCCCCTTCCTCTATTTTTACTTTCCTTCCCTTGACGTCCACCCATTCTTTTTTCATCCGTTTTTGATACAAAGCAAGCAACTAATGCTTCCCAATCTGAAGAGGATTGTTTCGCCCTTACCTCGATCTGATACAAGGTTTTAATCAGTAAGTCTATCTTTGAATAGAATTATTTTATACTTTAAAATAAGGGTCCTTTCTATTTTGTAAACCTACGCTGTTGTTTCACTTTCAAGATCACTATGCCTAATTTTAGAATTCATAAAGTTAGAGTCATTAACCCTCTTTTTTTATATACTTTATAAAATTGCTAAAGAACATCATTAATGTTGGCTAACTGGAATCACCAATACTCTTATCATTTTCTACTTTTAATGCTTGAAAGTGTTCTCTCTTCTTCATATTGTTTTTGCATACTTCTTGCCGACACATAATCTAAAGGATTAATCAAAGATAAATCAATACTATGTTTTTCATGAATGGAAGATTTGCAGTTAATTCATTTCTAACCATTTGAAATTTTAACCATTCCCTCCATTTCTGATCCAGAAATCTTCATTTTGTTATTCCCAATAATGTTCAAAAGGATTATTTTTAACACTAAACCCCACTTCTCTTCAATTAATTATATTTATTATTTATTTTAGGTAATGTTTTTATATATTTATTAAATAATTTTAGCTAATTAACCTAAAATACTTTAAAATAAATAATATATATATAAATTATATACTATATTTATGTTTTTTCACTAAAAAATATTAAATTCTTTATTGGCTTCTTATGATATCAATAAAATAATTATAATTTTTATATATAATTTATTATATAATATGCGGAACGAACTAAGAACACTTTGTTTTCTTATAATTCTATAAAAAAGAACGATGGAACGGGAACAGTTCCACTTATATAAATCGAGTTTTAGGTTAATGTTATCTAGACAAAAAGATGAATTATATGTATATTTGGAACGAACTAAGAACATGCGAACGGCTCAATTCCTTTAGTAGTCTTTCGCTTAGTAATTAATTGTCCTTACTTAACCATTGTACCTTCTAAACAAGGAATGTTGGAACGGGAACAGTTCCTATTGTGTTAATTAAGTTCAAGGTAATTGAAATCTAGATACAAAGACGAATTATATGTATATTTAGAACGAACCAAGAACACACGAACGGACTAATTCATTTGAAATTCTTCATTATAATAATTAATTGACCTTACTGAGTTATCGCGACTTTATAAATAAGGAACGATGGAACGGGGACGGTTCCTAAGCATATATTAATATTTTTTATTAACAAAGGTTTTGCGCTTTAAAAGAAGAAGTTTTATTATCAATATATAAAGTATAAAGGGGATCTAATAATGAGTGAAGAACAGTGGAACGGGAACAGTGACAAAATTCCAAAAGCATATTGGACAAAAGAGGTTGCCGAATCATTAGGAATTAGTGATAGTTATCTTAGGAAGTGGTGTTTGGAATTAGAGAAGAACGGATACACGTTCCTTAAAGTAAAAGACGGAAAAAATCGGGAAAATCGAGCGTTTACAGAACATGATGTAATTGCTTTACGTAAATTTCAGTCTGTGTTAAAGCAGCCGAATATTACAAAATCTCAAGTAGCTGAAATAATTGCTAAAGATTATGCGCCTACTGAAAGAGATAATATGGAACTGTCTACGTTCCTCCGTGACAATGATCGTAATAAAGCCCAGCAAGAAGTCAACAACCTCATGATTCAACACATTATATATGAATTAAAAGGCGAACTTGAAGATATGGAAGTCCGTATTGCTGGACGAATTGGCAAGCAATTTGAGGAACAGATGGAAAAGCATTTAAACAATATTTTCACAAAGTTCTTGGACCAAAGGGAAGAACATATAGAGGAACGGGTGTCACAATTAGTGTCGGAACGTTTAGAGCGTCACGAGGAACGTCTAAGCGATACTATAGAAAAGATGAAGAGTGTATCGTTAAAAGAGAGAAGTCCACATGAAGAAGCAGAAGAGGTGCTTACAGAATTAAAAAATACTTATCTAGAACAACAACAACAAAACGAGGTTCGAGAGAAAGAATTACAGCAACAATTAGTTGAAAGGGAACAACAACTACAAGATGTACTAAAAGAACTCGAGAATATTAAAGAACAAATTGCAGTCTCCCAGGAAAAGAAAAGCTTTTTTCAACGTCTCTTTTCCAAGAGTTAAGTTTGGAATACCTAACTATAATTACACTAACACATGAGTAGTTATGAAAATAATATAAAGAGGGATTCATATATACCATGGGAGAAGGGGACATTGTGAATTATAAAATATAAACATTCCCCCTTATTCAAAGTAATATTACATCAAGCCACATTAGAAATGTATACAATAAATTCCTTGGCGTTATAGAAGATTAAAAATATACATGTAATTTATTAAGATCTCCTTGTAGAGAAAGGGATGTTCTCAAAAATTTAGACATCTAGTGTCCTTTATATACAGAGACATTACAAAATGATTTTAAATAAGTTTTAAGGAGCCATTTTTTTTGGCTTCTTTTTTCTACAGTTTGATATCTTTTGAAATTAATTGATTAAAAGAATTTAAGTCCGTACTTATTAGGCATAGTGGGCTAAAATAGCTTTCATTCTAGCTATTTCTTCTTCTTCAGTTTCTTCTCTACACAGATCTACTTCAGTGTCTGTTGTTTTTTCCTTTTCTTGTTGTTCCTGAAACCATTCTGGAAGCATTTCTTTACGTACCATTTTACGTGATAATGTTATAGACTCACTATCATCATTTTTATCTTCTATTTTGACTAAATCGTTAAACTTATTTAATGCAATTTGATAAACCAATTTGCATTGCTCTTCAAAGCTCATAGAACGCGTTTTTATGTATGTAAAAAGAACATGAATAGATTCATATGCAACAGAGTGAATATCCTTCTTAGAAAGAGTTATAGAGCCCGATTGGCATATTTTTTGAGAAGCCATACGTATTCGTAAATAGAAATCTTTGAGAGCTTCTTTAAAGATATGTTTAAAGGTATGATTAATTAATTTTGGTACTCCTTTGATAAAAGGAATCGTTTTGTACATAAAATGATCTTTAATATAATTATTAGGTAAATAATAGGTAGAAACTTTTTTTGCACCTTCATCCTTACTCTCACAAGGGATTTCAGTGCTTTCTGCTTGGACATCAGCTTGGACATCAAAACCGAAATATTGTTGCCAGTGTGTAAAACAAGGATGATCCACAAAGAAATAAACGGCTGCACCACGACCATTATGTTTAGACGAAGATCGATGAGCCTTCACGATCTTTCCAGCGTCTTCTAGGGTTTTCATCACACGACGAATTGTACGAGCAGAAATGTTATGCTCCTTAGCAAAATATGTATCTTTTGCATAAACAAAGCCTTTATCCGTTGCTAAGAAGCAAATCATATCAATAGCGTTTCGTGTCTCTGGCTTCAAACGAGCAAATGAATCTTCAAAAACTGATTCAACCATTTCTAATAGTTTGTACTTCATTTGTTTTTGTTCATTTTTTGCTTTCGTATAAGATTTATAGTCTTGCATCCGGGCAAAATCATCGTTAAAAATTAACATCTCTTTTCTCTCCTTTTTTCTTGCGGAAAAAGAAAAAGGACCTATTTACCGTTTAAAAATGCGGTAAACACGCCCTTTTGAAAAGAGAATACAACAAACCCCTTGAAATTACGTTAAATATGTCGTACAATACAAACATAAAAAACGCAGCAAGGTTTGAGGTAAGTGTTTACCGTGGAGTGATCACGGTGAGCCGTCGTAGGATGTTGGTAGCATCACTACGATTGCCTTGAACCTTTTTGCAATTCCGAACTGTTTAATTGCTGTTATTATAGCAAACTCTACCAATGAACACAATGACATATTCGACCTATTTTTATATAAATCTCTTAAATGAGCTATTATTTTTTTATTTTATATTTTCTTTTAGAACATAGATCTAAAAGAAAAATTGTTCTCTTCAAGGCTTCAATGGTCTTTCCTTTGCTCATATTAAGAACTATGTCTTTTGTAGAGTTTACAGAAAATAATTTTCAAAATCTTCAATTGTTAGAATTTCTGCATTGATTTTATGCTCTTTGCACCAGGTTAGGAGCCTTTCTTTTCTCACCTGAGTAGTCGTGTAGAAGATGAGTAAAGCTTGCTGTTCTCCTAAAGCTTGAAATAGGGAACGATATAACCTAATTTTTTTCTTGTTTTCGAGCATCTTCTGTTTGAGATCCACTTCCACAAAGCAAATGACACCGTGAAGGGAAAAGCGAGCATCACAAATGAGCTTATACTGTTCTCCTTGGATCCTCCATTCATTCGGCCGTTCCACTTTCCAATCCTTTGGACATCCATAATACAAGTAAATATCATTCCGTCGTACTTTATGTTCTAACTGTGTTAAAGAAGGCTTGGTTTTCTCTGAACCAATGTGTTGACGTCCTTTTTGTGATAAATAGTAGACATTTTCATGAAGACGTTTATGGTTTAAAAAGGGACTCATATTATAGAGAACACGATTGGCATTGCGGACACTTTTCAACTGAAAAAGGGACTGTAACTGAGATCGACTCATACATTCCAACCTATCCAAGGCGTACATAATCTGCTCCTGTCTTGTCTGGCATAATTGTTTGTTTTGCAACTTCATACCCTCCAATCCGTTTCCATATCTCCTCATGGTTGAGGTAGGGGACTTGCACTTCTTTCACTTTATGCGTTTTAATCAAGGCACGCCCTTTGATATCCGAAGGTAAGGTTTCGGCTCCATACGCATCAAGGGCTACCTTGGACGCATAATCACTTCCTAGACGAAAACTCACCTTTAAATCCGCATTTTGCTTGATCGAGCCATTCAATACATTCGAAGTAGGGTATTGGGTGCCATACACCAATCGAACGCCTAGAGCGCCTCCTAGGCGTGCAATTTCACTGAGGATCGATTGACACTGCGCTAACGTCTTCTTTTCTTCTTTCTCCATAAACTTTTCAGGCATGAGTTGGGCGGCTTCATCAATTAACACAAACAGACGTTGCGAGAGGGGAGTGTCTACAATATTAGACCACCCTTGACGCTTAAAACGTTCCATCCGTTCTTCCATATCCTTCTGTATTTCTTTTAAGACATATAAGGCCTCACTTGGATTACTGGCAACCCATTTCACTTGTTGAAGGTTCTTATATCGATTAAACTCTAATCCGCCCTTTAAGTCGATAATGATAAATTGAACATCCAAAGGGTGATGTTCAATAAGGTACGTCATCATGACTTTCATCATGATCGTTTTTCCAAAACGCGTCGTTCCAGAGATCGTAGTATGAGGCGTATGGTCAAAATGATGAAAATGCCATCCCTGATGGTTTTTCCCTAAGGGAATCATCCATCCTTTTCGATGTGGAACGTCTTGATAGGACACATACGAAGGCATTTTATCTTTGGAAATCTCAATGATGAGCCATTTCTTGAACGATACATTCACTTCTTGATCTAAGGTGACGGATAAAATCTGTTGTAACGTTCGCAATGTTTTTTCTTCTAAGGCTAAAGGGGTGCGATAAATGAGCTTGACCCTTTTGGTACTTTTGCATTCTCGAACAAGCTTGGGATACCGACGTTCTTTTCCGTCTTTTACGCTAATATGGTATTGCTCAAAAAGCTGGTGGACGATTCTATGTTCCTCGCTAAATGTATTCCTACCCAACCACAAAGCAGCAGCACCCGTTAAAAGAGGAATCGTCATGAGCTCCCACATAATTCTTTTTCCTCCTTTTTATCTTCTTTAGATAGTTCCTTAAGAAAGGAAGCTTCCAAATCCCGTCCGTATCATAGTTAACCTATTCCTTTTCCTCTTCTAGCCTAGTCGGAACCCTGGTCATAAGGAGGGCAGGAAAAAGGACAACATATACAAAAAGTAGAGCAAGCTTCCCAAAATACCAACATTCATTCCAACTTGCATGATGACCCTTACTTTTTCTCTATCGACCCATCCTTTTTTCTCTGCATAAATCACCGTAAACAACACCATGCTTGTTCCCAAGACTGTAACCATATGAACCTCCTTTTGGTTTGGTATAGTCGATTGTATGTTGCATAGCTTGTTCAACTTACCTTGTCCAAGAAAAAGATTTACATGGTAGATGTGAAAGTTTTGTATGAAATCGTTAAAAAGAGGGCATAAATGAAGATATAAAAACGTATTATAGAGGTGTTAGGATAATGCCAGAACGGAAAACTAAGTTAAAAAAGTGGTTGATGAATGAAGGTAGATCTCAAGAATGGTTAGTCAAAAATTCAAAGGTGTCTAGAAATGCTATAAGCGAAATCTGTACAGGAAAGCGCAACCCAAGTGCAGCTACAATTAAAAAAGTTATGACAGCTATTAAGAAAGTCAATAAGAATGCAAAAGCTGAAGACTTTTTTGATATCTAGAATCATAGGATGGAATATTGTCGTGAAAAAGCGAATAATCATAAGTCATACATATACATAAGACCGCCTTATATACTGATGAATATTGGGCGGTCTTTGCTATGGATATGAATATTGTTTAAAGAAAGCTAAGTAGGACTTATATGATAACGTCTTTATCTTATAGATAACTAAAAGTACGACAAGGGCGTTTGTGGAAGGTGTGGGGAGTATTTCCATCTAGGAAATCACCAAAAGGAATAAGTAAAAAACTTTTATATAAGACCATATAAGAACAAAGTAACGACAAGGAGGGTTGTGGAAGGTGTGGGGAATACTTCCACAACTATTAGTTGTTGTGCCAAAGAAAATATGTAAAAAGCGTAAGTATCATTTTAGAAATTTTGACTAAGCAAAATACAAGCTTGAAATTTGCATTTATCTTCTACTTTGTAAGTAATTCCTCACTAAATGCAAAATTCGAGCATTTTAATGATCCTTTATTTCGTTCGTTTCTTTCTCTATTAGACTTTCATATTTTGATGGATGTATTAAACATTCGATTGGGGTAAGGTAGGATTTTCTCTTGTTCAATTTGGTATCAACGATATAAAAATTAAATAAATCGTCGCATTTACATCCCCTTGTATTTTATTTAGACTATTAAAGTCAGAAAATTTAGACCTTTAACTTTTATTTTTTATAGCACTTACATAACAAAGGGGAGAGAATTTTGAGTAAGAAAATATGTATTATAGGCAGTGGCACAGCCGGTTTGCAGCTGGCTTATTCTCTTAAAGAAGAATTTGATGTGACGGTTATTCATTCAAACTCTTCCGATAAAATCCGAAATGGACGAGTTATGTCTACGCAAGTGCACTTTGGCTCAACAAGAAACCGAGAAAATCGCTTTAAAATGCCAAAATGGGAAGATAAGACCCTTCTTAAGAGTATCCATATGACGGTTGGTAATCAAAAACTATTCGTCGGAAAGTTAAAAGAGCCAGCATTATCTGTTGATCAGCGTTTCTATTTTTCACAGTGTTTAAAGGATCTTGAAAACAAAGGCGTCTCTTTTCGACTTATGAGAGTCAATAAAAATGATATCGAAAGTTTGGTAGATGAGTTTGATTTAATCATTGATTGTACCGGAAAATCTGGACCTCTCTTTCCATTTCCTATTGAAAAGGAATTTTCTCCTTTCCAAGTGCCCCAACGAAAGTGTATCGTTGGTTATTTTTTAGGTGTAAAGCCTAACAATCCTCTAGGTATAAGTGTAACGGTTCTGCCTGAAGTGGGTGAAATGTTTGAAATTCCCGCCATGACAGAGCACGGACCTGTTACAATATTGTTCATTATGGCAGTTCCAAACAGGGAATTAGATGCATTTAAAGAAATTAAACATGCAAAAGAATTTACAAATCAGATGAAAAATGTAACTCAAAAATATTTCCAAGACATCCACGAACGTATTGAACAAGATATTTTTACCCTTTCCGATGAAAAAGCCTTTCTTCAAATTGCTATTAAGCCTGTAATTAGAAAACCTTATGCAACCTTTAAAAATAAATTAGTAATTGGTTGTGGAGATAGTGTTTTTCTTAATGACCCTATTACTGGTCAAGGTTGTAATCTTTCTTCTTATTGCGCTGAACGATTGTACGAAACGTTGATTCAATATAGAGATGCAAACTGGGGTACCCAACTTGGAGAAGCATATTGGGATCGAACAAAAACATTTGTAAGGGAAGTAACAGAATGGACAAATGCCATGACTCAAATGCTGCCTCAGCATATTGTTCAACTCTTGTTAGCAGGCGTAGAAGATCAAAAGATTGCAGATAAAGTTGCAGAATGGTTTGAAGAGCCTCAAAAAGCTCATGAAGCTTTTTTCAATCTTAAGATTAAGTGATGACTCTTTATTTACCAAATTTCAAGAAACAGCATGATTAAACTTTTTTAATTTGCTCTTATTATAAAGTTATAAAATAGTAAGAATATATAAAATTTTGTGTTAGTTTTTCTGACATTAGAAGTGACAAAGAATTATAATACCTATATTCTAAGTAAAAGAATGAAAAGCAGCAGGTGAGTATGGTGAATTCTTCTTTCAAAAGGCAGCTGTCGCAGCTCTATAATGACCTCAACCAAGAAATTTATAGTACAGGCGTTAGTAAGCAGAAAATTGACATTCAGGATAACTGTATTATCATTTTTGCGCAGACAAAGCGTTCTCCTTTAATTTCAGTATTAAGTGAGAGATATCCTGAGTTAACGATATCCGTTGACGGGGCTTTAGCCATGGAATATAAACTTCGCTTAAAAGAAAACTTCGAGAAGAAATTTGGTATGAAAGTCAATACCATATTTAAGGATTATGATTCCACAAGCGAGCACGCTTGTACAGTCATTTACTTAGAACAATCGCTTAATATCTAACAACTATTAATACAAGTGTTGGAGAAATTTTGATTTATCATTTTTTCTTCACAGACTTGTTATTTTAAAAATTCAGGAGCTTAAATTTCGTTATACGTAGTTTAGGAGCCGTAGATATAGGAGGATTTCCCTTCTATTTCTACGGCTTTTTTTATACAGAAAATTGAGGGTGATAAAAGATGAATTTAAAAGTATTTTCATTAGGAGCCCAGCATGTCATGGCTATGTATGCTGGGGCAATCCTTGTTCCATTGCTTGTTGGAAGAGCATTAAATTTAACTTCGAAGCAGTTGGTTTACTTAGTCGCTATTGACTTATTAACTTGCGGTATTGCTACCTTACTACAAGCGTGGAAAAACAAGTATTTTGGAATTGGTCTACCTGTTGTATTAGGGGCTTCATTTGTGGCCTTGTCGCCGATGATTGCTATTGGTACTCGATATGGTATTCCTTCTATCTATGGCTCCATTATAGTAGCAGGACTTTTCCTTTTTTTATTTGCTCGCTATCTAGGAAAACTTGTAAGGTTCTTTCCCCCTGTTGTTACAGGAACTGTTGTGGTGGTCATTGGCCTATCACTAATTCCATCGGGAGTCAAAAATATGGCTGGCGGAACAGGGAATCAAGAATTTGGGAGCTTAGATAACCTCCTTATATCCATAAGTGTTATAGCTTTTATTCTTGTTATTAATCGTTTCTTTAAAGGGTCCGTTCGTTCTCTCGCCGTACTTTTAGGAATTATTACGGGTACAGTGCTATCAGCAATGATGGGAAAAGTAGATTTTCAGGAGGTTTTAGAAGCCTCCTGGTTCCAAATTCCTCAACCGTTTTATTTCGGTGCCCCATCTTTTGAGATCGGGCCTATCCTCACAATGTTAATTGTAGGATTAGTTATCGTTGTTGAATCAACAGGAGTTTTCTTAAATTTAGGGCAAATCTGTAATCGTCCTGTCACCCAAGATGATCTCATTCGTGGTTATCGTGCAGAAGGTCTAGCGATTACCTTAGGAGGTATTTTTAATGCTTTTCCCTATAATACCTGTGCACAAAATATAGGATTAGTTCAACTATCTCAAAATAAATCAACAAATGTTGTCGTTGCAGCAGGGAGTATCCTAGTTTTCCTTGGCTTAGTTCCTAAAATTGCTGCTCTTGTTACCATAATTCCTGCTCCCGTACTTGGCAGTGCAACAGTAGTGTTGTTTGGTATGGTCGTAACTTCAGGAATTAAAATGCTAAGTTTAGTTGATTACACCAATCAAAACAATGCACTTATCATTGCTTGCTCAATTTCATTAGGGCTTGGTGCAACAATTGTACCTGAGTTATTTAGTCAATTGCCGCCATCGCTACGCATGCTCTTTAGCGATGGAGTGATTACAGGAAGTCTAACAGCGATATTAATGAACCTATTTTTTAACTTTCGTACCATTTTACCTTCATCCTCCATTCAGCGTGAAGAGGATGAGAGAGATATGTTTGAAGAAAAAAGAATAAAGGGGTTATAGAACATGATGACTATTAATGATTTAAATGAAATGCCATTGTCCGAGTTTGTGGAAAAATTAAAGGACATATTCGAACACTCTCCATGGGTGATTCAAAGGGTAGAAGAGTTTCGTCCTTTTAGTTCCCGTAATGATCTTTATAAACAGATGATTACCGTTGTCAAAACAGCGAATGAGAGGGAGAAATTGGACTTAATTCAGGCTCACCCCCATTTAGGAACACGAAAAACTATGAGTTCATTTTCCACAAATGAACAAAAAAATGCTGGTTTAAGTCAACTATCAGAAGCTGAATATGAGTTCTTGTTAGAGATGAATCAAGAGTATGTTCACCGATTTTCTTTTCCCTTTATTTTAGCTGTTCGTGGAAAAAATAAAGATGAAATTCTGCAAGCGATGAAGAGCAGATTAAAGAATTCAAAGGAGCAGGAATTTAATCAAGCTTTAACAGAAATCTATCAGATTGTTCAATTTAGAATAGAAGATCAAATAATTTAAATAAGGATGTGGATGAGATGAAAGGACTTACAACCCATATTTTAGATTTAACACACGGTCACCCTGCTGGGGAGGTGGATATTGAGCTTTATCGTTGGGAAGGATCAAATAGATGTTTGTTAAACACCGCAACAACTAATTTAGATGGTCGATTAGATGATCCACTTCTTACGTTGGATAAGATGCAATCGGGAGAGTATGAATTATTAATTTATATTGGAGATTATTTTAGAAAAAAAGAGGTACAACTATCTAATCCAGCCTTTCTTGATAAGGTGTCAGTACGAATTGGCATTGATAACTCATCATCACATTATCATGTTCCCTTGCTTGTTTCTCCATGGGGTTACCAAATCTATAGAGGCAGCTAACTTAACAATTAGTGCACAAGATAGTAAGTCATATATTGAAAGGAATGAAAAATAATGAGCTTAGAAGCTTTAAATGAAAGAGTAAAAAGGGACCTTTCTTATCTTGCATATGGGGGAGCTGACTGGGTATATCCAACCAGCCATGCTGAGGGTCATGTCTACGATACGGTGATTATAGGAGGCGGCCAATGTGGCTTAGGTGCAGCCTTTGGGCTTTTGCGTGAACGAATATCTAATATCCTGATCCTCGATGAAAACGTTGAAGGATATGAAGGACCATGGGTAACTTACGCTCGTATGATGACATTGCGGACACCTAAACATTTGACCTCTATTGATCTTGGAGTTCCTTCTCTGACTTTTCGCTCCTGGTGGGAAGCGCAATTTGGATCAAAAAGTTGGGAGGACGTCGATAAGATTCCACGGGGCGATTGGATGAACTATCTACGTTGGTATCGGAAAGTTCTTAATCTACCTGTTGTTAATGAGGTAAAGCTAAAGCTGATTGAGCCTGCAGAAGAAAATGTTTATCGACTGCATATTGAGGGAGCAGGCGCACCTTCTAATACATTACTGGCCCGTAAGGTTATCTTAGCTACTGGTATTCAAGGCGGTGGGGAATGGCACGTACCACCTATGATTTCTAAATCATTACCTCGTCACCTCTATGCACATACCTCAGAAAACATTGACTTTGAGGCGCTTAAAGGTAAGAAGGTAGCAGTTTTAGGCGGTGGGGCCTCAGCTTTTGATAATGCCTATTTTGCATTATCCGAAGGAGTAAGTTCAGCTCATGTGTTTGTTCGCCGCACGGAGATGCCACGCATTAATCCCATTCGACAAATGGAGGGGTCAGGTCTAATTGAACGTTTTAATGTTCTATCCGATGCTGATAAATATGCCGTTATGGCTCATTTCTTTAAGCATAATCAACCCCCTACAAATGAAACATTTGAACGTGCAGCTTCGCATCCTGGCTTTCAATTATATTTAGGTGCTCCATGGCTTGACGTACAGTATGAAGCTGAGAAGGCTGTTGTCACTACCCCACAAGGTAAATTTACTTTTGATTTTCTAATCATTGCTACCGGTCTTGTTACTAATCCTTCCCTACGTCCAGAGCTAAAGCTTTTCGAACGCCATATTGCACGTTGGGATGACTATTATAATGCACCTGATGAGATCGCCAATCATATGCTTGATGCGCATCCTTATCTTGGCCCTGGATTTACTTTCACATGCCGAGATAAAAAGGAGTCAAAACATCTTCACGGACTTTTTGCTTTTAACTATTCAGCATTAGTTAGCTGTGGCATCACAGCCTCTGCGCTTTCAGGAATGAGATATGGAATACCTAGACTAGTGTCAGCTGTGGCAGACCAGTTATTCTCTGATAATCGTGAGGAGATTCTAAAAAACTTCTATTCTTATAATGAAGCTGAATTTGTTGGAGAGTGGACGGAGAGGATTTCCGAAGCAAGATAATTTTTTCAATATGGCTAAGGGTAAATAAAATGATGTAAACATCTCTCCCTAGTTGTGGCGCGATTTTTAGATTGATTCGAAATTCAGCTATTTCCTCTATCCAAAAAGGGAATTGTATTGGAAAAATGCCCTGCCTCAGAACTTATAAAACTCGTTATTAGTTCGTTCAAAAGCAAAAATTTGATGATTGTATTGTCGTTCCAACGTTCCATACCAAATAAAGCAGCTAGAGGATCAGAAAGCTTGGACACAAAAGAGCAAATTCGGTGTTGTTGAACGAATTTGCTCTTTTTCTCTTTTAATAATCTATTTTACGTTACCTAACTTATAATGAACTAACTGTAATTAAAAAGAATCCTTTGCTGATCAGCAGCAAAGGATTCTCAAATTTATACGAATGGGGAATGTGTTATTAGTTTGACCAGTTTTATAGATTAATATACATTAGATTCCGCAACAAATAAAAAGCTTTATCCTTTTACATACTTTTTATTTTATCAGAGGGCTAATGTCCCCTTTTTCTCACCATGATTCTCATCTGTTATCATTTCTTCTATTACATTATTCTCGCCCATAATAGCTACTTTGGGTTTATGGACTTTGGCTTCTTCTTCTTCCATATCAGCATAACCAATAATAATTACTAAATCACCGGGTTGGAATAAACGGGCTGCTGCTCCATTTAGACAAATAACCCCACTACCTTTTTCCCCTTTAATTGCATAAGTTTCGATTCTTTCGCCATTATTGATGTTAACAACCTGTACTTTCTCGTTTGGTAATAATCCAACACTTTCAAGGATTTCTTCATCAATAGTGACGCTCCCTACGTAATTCAAGTTAGCTTCTGTCACTGTTGCACGATGGATTTTAGACTTCATTAATGTCAATCTCATATAAATGCCTCCTGAATAATAACAACTATATCCTATAATAAACTACAATTATTCTTTTGAAAATATTTTAAAGTTGCCTTATTGGCAGCAAAGTGTAAATTCTAGTTTTTCCTTTCAAGCAAAATTCTAAAGTGGATCAGAGAACGGAACTCTAGTGTTATCTCACTAGAGTTTAAGTTAGAAAGTAATCTATACAGATCCATACTACTAAGACTTACTTTTCTATTAGTTAGTCATAAATATACTTAAGACCGCCTTATCCATGAATGGATATTGGGCGGCCTTTTCTATAAGAAGGCTAAAGGTTATAACAAAAGCTCAAACTTTCTAGTATAAGCTTTTGTATTTATAAGGTTAAACCTCATATAATTTTACGTTCTCACACTTATCAGTTAGATTAAAATATCTTACTCCATTAAATAATACTACATTCACATAACCAAACTCATAAGCCCTTGAAATTCCATACTCCAGATTTTCTCTACTGTCTTTCCCTATCACAGAGAAGAGTTCTTTAACATTCACCCACTTCTCACCTTTATTATTAGAAATTACAGAATCTAATGTTTCTAATTCATCCATTACTTCTTGTCTATAATAGATATGTATCATTGACCCTAAAACATAATCAATGATTTCTTCTCCAGGATATCTTCCTTCCAACCTAGATGTATGAGGCAAAGGAGTGTTAAGTTCTTCAACACCTAATTTTTTAAAGATATCAGTTGCACTAGCTTGCACTTAAATCACTCTCCATCATGTAAATAGTTATTTAATCTTTGTCATTCATTCTTCTTTATAAAGTAAAAAGAGAATCATCCATTATGTTGAAGTTTCTTATAACTACGACTAGGGACAGGTAGTTGACTGTATTCGTATCTTGCCACATCTCTCAAGAGAATCATGTTATATCCTTTCTACAATCATGTCATGTACCCTTAAATGGATATAATTTTGACTATGGGGAGAAAGCTTTAGAACAGAATAAAGTAATCTATAGATGAATAAAATGAAATTCTAAGAGTTATTTGGTTTACATATGTCTCTTTACATCGTAGTATTCTTCTAATTCTATTAGAGTGAGTTCATACAGATGTTTGTTTCCTTTTTTATAAATGCCCAAATCTAATAAAGAATTAATAACAAGTGTTTTCTGCAATTCTGTTTCAGGATATACTTGATCACTCATCTATCCACCGCCATAATTGATAATGATTATCATAATCAATTATACTTTATTGTTCCTTCTTTTTCAAATCGAATACTAATAAAAGAGTCAACTTGTTACTTATTTTTATAAAAAGAAAGTAAAGAAGGCATTCTTAATGAAAGAATGCCTTCTTTATATATCAGTTTTTAAGAAAAGAGTCTTCAAAAAATTTCAGAAGATACTCTAGAGTGATTGGATCGCTGTAGGTAGATGCTTTAGTATTAATTTTAAATACATGATTGTTCTGAACTGCCGGTATGTTTTTCCATGTATCCGTTTTTAAAAATGAATTATCACCATCAGGGGTGGTACTAAGAATAATGTAATCTCCAGCAAACTCAGGAAGCAATTCAGTTGAGATTGTATGAATACCTGATTTAAGAGCTGTTTCTTTTACTTTTTCTGGCATGTTTAGTTCCATTGCTTGATACAGTATTTCTGTTCCTCGAGCATAGTTGTTTCCAAATACATAAAATTCTTTTGTTCCATTTTCAATTACAGAAACAGTGGCATCTTCACCAATTTTTGCTCGTATTGCTTCTCCTGCTGATTTTGCACGTTTTTTGAAATCGTTAACCCATTCTTTTGCTTCTTTTTCTCTATTTAAGAGTTTTCCAATTTCCTCTTGCTGTGTTAAATAGTCTAACTTACCCCAAGTATATACGACAGTTGGAGCAATCTCATTTAGTTTATTAATATTTTTCATTTGAGATCCTGCAATAATTAAATCTGGATCTAGTTCAATGATTTTCTCTAAATCATCCTCTGATACAACGGTTACTCCTTTTAACTTTTCTTTAAAGAGAGGATTTGTACTGCTCCATTCGTCAATTCCAACAAGGTTTCCTTTTAAAGCCAGTACATTCGGTCCATTCGTCAGAGCAACTATTCTTTTCGGGTTTTTAGGTACTTTAACAGGACCATTTTCTGATTGATAAGTAAACGTTCCTTTTTCAGTTTCTGATGAGTTTTTCGTATTCGATTTCTCGTCATTTCCACAAGCGCTGAGAATAAGGACACACAAGAGTAGAAAGGGTATAAATAGCTTTTTCAGTTTAATCTGCTCCTTAATGTATAGGGGAGGTTAACAACCATCCTCTGTATCAAAATGTATGTAATTAGTAATTATTCAATACTTTAATAATTACATCAAACTAATACTAATGGTAATGATAATCATTGTCAATTGTGTTTTACACAATTCTTTATCTTTTTCTGCAAAGTTATCTCTGTGTTGTTCAAAACAGCTAACCATAAATCGGAATATAACATATATATCATACAGTTAATAGATAAAACATCCAGGGGAAAAAAGCATTATATATACAACTTGTCTACATAACTATCCGGATAATTAAAATGGAAAGTGACACTATAAATCGATTTATCTCTAAAAACGGAAATTCCTAAATTCTTTCGGAGTCATATTCATATGTTTTTTAAAGGTAGCAATAAAATGTGAAGGTGAACTAAATCCAATCATGTCGGATATTTTGTTTATGGAGAAGCTCGTATTTTTTAGTAATGATTTAGCATGTGTTAATCTTTTAAAAATGACATATTCATGGGGTGACAAACCGGTAAACTTTTTAAATTTTCTCGAAAAATGATAGACACTAAGTGATGCTATATCAGCTAAATCACTAATATTTAAAGGCTTTTCACTATTTTCATCAATGAATGTCATAACATCCTTTAAGTCGGATTCTGAAGATAAGGTATGATTTCCCTCCAATAAACAGCTTAATATTTTATGGACTTCGTATGAAGCTTTAAAATCACTTATCTCATTATGTTCTAACATGTGAAAAATATTGTCTATTGTCCTTATAATCTCCATTTCATTTATCACTGATATAACTGGGCTATATGATTGGATAATCATATCATAAAATTCTTTACTGACATTTCCATTGAAATGAATAAATTCAAAAGAAAGGGGTGCTGTTGCATAATATTTATGAGGAATACGACAATCAAAAAGTAGTAATTCATCAGCATTTACAGTAAAAGTTTGTTGTTCAAATTCTAATCGAAGTTGTCCACGAATTACTTTAAGAAGTAGATAATAGTCATGAAAATTTCTTTCAATAATGTAATTCATGTCACAGTCATAACGGCCTGCAAAATGAATCGTAAATAAATGTTTTCTTGAAAATTCATTAGGGGTATGTACATAAAGTTCCGAGCTGGGCAAAACTCCAAGTTCATTTACTTTCATCCTAACCTCCACAGCAATATTTTGATATTTATTGAGCAATTTTATCCGATGATTCTTAACCATAAACAAATTATACTATCTACATAATAGCAAATAACTTATAAGGAAGGGATAATAGATGAGTAAAAAAGTGAGGATTGGAATGGTTGGAGCCGGATGGATGTGTAAAGCACATGTGAATGCCTATACAACTGCCTTTAGTTTATATGGAGATAAAATAGGTAAGCCCGTTTTTAAAATGATTATGGATGTAAATGAAGGCGTTTCTAAGAGGGAAGCTAAGAAATTTGGTTTTGAAAAATGGACGACAAATTGGATGGATATCATTAATTCAGATGAGGTTGATATTGTTGACATTGTCACTCCAAATGTTTTTCATTATGAAATAGCAAAAGCTGCTTTATTAAATGGAAAAAATGTATATTGTGAAAAACCATTATCTCTAAGTGCAGAGGAATCAAAAGAATTAGCAAAAATTGCGAAGGAAAAAGGTGTGTTAAATTATGTAGCCTTTAATAACGTTATGAATCCTGCCACTGAATATATGAAACAATTAGTACAGTCAGGAAAGTTAGGAGAAATCATGCGATTTGATGGACGTTATGATCAAGACATGCTTCTTGACCCTTCCATTGCTATTACGTGGAGACACCTTGTAAAACAAGCTGGTAGTGGAGCATTGGGCGATTTAGGCTCTCATCTATTAAGTGTTTCGCAATATATTATGGGAGATATTGAATCTGTTAATGCTGTTTCAAAAATCTATATTCCTGAGAGACCAGCCAAAACCGGCGCATCAGAAATGGCAAGTGTTGAAACAGAAGATTATATGGCTTTTACAGCTCTATATCAATCCGGGGCCATTGGTCAATTATCTACAAGTCGTATTGGTACTGGAAGAAAAAATTATTTAGCGTTTGAAATTCAAGGCACTTTAGGTACAGCTACCTTTAATTTAGAGAGACTAAATGAGGTTAATGTTTACTTCCATAATGAAGAAAGTACGCATAGAGGGTTTAGAAATATATTGTTGGGTCCAGATCATGGAGATTATGGTGTATTTCAACCAGCTTCAGGTATTAATATTAGCTTTAATGATATGAAGGTGATTGAAGTGGCTAAGGTATTAAATGCATTTACAAATGATGCAGAGTATGTGTGTAACTTTGAATTTGGGGCCAAAATTGATACATGCATTCAAGCTATTTTAAAATCTGCTAAGACACACCAATGGGAAAGAGTCGAGGAAAAGGATACATCTCTATGTCTATAAGAATAGGAACTGCCCCTGACTCTTGGGGAATATGGTTTTCCGATGATCCAAAACAAGTATCATGGGAGCAATGTTTAGATGAAATGCAAGAAGCAGGTTATAAAACTTTGGAGTTAGGACCATGGGGTTATTTGCCTACGGATCCAATTAGATTAAAAGAAGAGCTCTCTAAACGAGATTTGGAGCTAATTGCAACCACATTAATGACGGATATCGTATTTATTAATGATCTTCAACCTATTTATGAAACCTTAGATAAAATTCTCTCATTACAATGTCACTTTTCGTCCGCAAAGTATTTAGTTTTAATCGATGGAATGTATACAGATCTCTTTACTGGCGATCGTATCGCAAGTAAAGAACTTAATGATGATGAATGGAATCAAATGATTGGTAATATAAAAAAAATAGTAGACTATGTTAAAGCTAAATCCGATATTCAAATTGTTTTTCATCCACATGCAGAAACACATGTAGAGACGGAAGAAGAGATTGAAAGACTTTTAAGGGATATTGATATCGATCTTTGTTTGGATACAGGACATCATCTGTATTCTGGAGGAAATCCCAACACCTTTATTCAAAAACATAAAGATCGTATCAAATACTTACATTTAAAGGACTGTAATAAAAGCATTCGAGAAAAAATGGAAGAAAACGAATGGGCTTTTGCGCAGGGCGTCCAATCAGGAGTTATGTGTGACCCAGAATCTGGGGATGTTGATTTTGTTCAACTAACCAAAACCCTTGAGTGTATTCAATATACTGGAGAAGCTGTTGTTGAACAAGATATGTATCCAGCTCCTGCTGGTGCTCCCTTTAAAATAGCAAAACAAACATTGAATTATTTTAAACAAATAGGCCTTATAAAATAGAAAAGCTTGATAGGTTAAAGTTAAAAAGGGGGATAATATGAAACCAATTGTTACTGGTGTATTAGGATATGGATTTTCAGGAAGTATATTTCATTGCCCATTTATACATGCTCATGAGAATTTTAAACTAAAAACAGTTGTACAACGTCATGGTGATACAGCAAAACAAGATTATTCATATATCAATCTTGTAAGAGATTATCAAGAGCTTTTAGAGGATGAAGAAATCGAACTAGTAGTCATAACAACACCTAGTCATTTACATTTTGATCATGCAAAGCAAGCGTTAGAAAAAAATAAACATGTTCTTGTTGAAAAACCTTATACAGCAACATATGAAGAAGCTGTTGAACTAAATAGAATCGCAGATGAAAAAGGCTTATTTATTTCGGCTTACCATAATAGACGATATGATGGCGACTTTTTAACTCTATCTGAATTAAAAAAGCAAGGTGCTTTTGAAAAAATATATGAAGTGAGTATGGTCTGGGATTTCAATTATCCAGTACAGAAAGAAAAATGGCGTGAACAAGGCTACGAAGGAGCAAACTTTGTTTTTGATTTAGGAGCTCACTTTATTGATCAAGCCATCCAATTATTTGGTGAACCAAAAGATTTATATTCCATAACAAAAAAAGTTAGAGAAGGTTCAAATGTGAATGATTGGTTTGAAGTTCTTTTTGATTACGGTGATTATGTAGCAAGAATTAAACATAGCTCTGCAGCTATAGTTGAGGAACCACGATATACAATCCAGACACCTAATGGAACTTATCAATTCCATAAGATGGGCGAACAAGAGGCACAGTTAATACAAGGAGTAAGGCCTCTAGATCCTAATTACGGAGATAATGCCCTATATGATTTTCATAAGTTGGATGGAACAATGGAGAAAAGACATATCATAAAAGGAAATTATTTGATGTACTATACGCAAATGGCTTCGGCAATTCGTACAGGGGAAAACGCAGAGATTACGAAAGAAGATGTAGCAAAAGTCATTAAATACTTAGAGAAAATACAAAATAAATAAGTAGGTAATTCCGGCTGTATATTTTACTAACTACAAACAAGAAAGAATTTTTTTAATGAATCAAAATAACACTGTATAAAGGTTAGAAGGATTTTATTAGAATCTAAAAGTTTGTAGCCAATCTGGCGCAAGCTTTTTTTAGTTCTTATTTAGTTCTTATGATGAACATTATGTGATCTGAAATTTTTATAACTGTCTTATATTTTGCTATACGCTAAATGTTTAAAAGTTAGAAGCATAGAAACTATTTTTCGTTACATAATAAGTATACTATTAACTAATGTAGAGGTGCACAAATGGCACAAATTATCCTGTGGCTTCTCCTTGTTGGACCTTGGTTTCTATTACCTTTGTTTAATAAAGAACGTATTAAACGATTTATGCCTGTAGGGCTGTTTGCTGCGCTTGTCCTTACAGTGGTTTTTCAAATAGCAGAAAAGTTAGACTGGTGGATTATCAAAGAGAATATCTTTTTCCTAACCAATATAACACCTTTCGTGTATGGTGCTTTTCTTGTAGGAACAGTAATTATTTTCTATCTTTCTTATCCAAGTTTTATCTTTTATATGGTCCTTAATCTACTATTCGATTTATTTCAAGCATTTGTTGTTCATCCTATCTTTGAATAGACTGAAATTTATAAAGTAAACCACATTAATTCAATTGGACTTTTCTTTTTAATGATTTCTATAGCTATCCTTATCTACCTTTATCAAAAATGGCAAGATGAAGCATTTAAAGATGAAGTAAGATGAAAAAATAGAGACAATATAAGTTACCTTATTAGTTATTTATAAAAAAAGGCTAGGAACTGCTCTATTATGTAGCTTATTTATTTCACTAACTTGTCCTTTTAGTTAAAGAAAAAAATCCTGTAATCACAGGATTTTAATCAAACTTTTTTATAAAATTACGCTTATATTTCCTATAATCAACATTACGGTAACTGAATTTGTATACTTTTAAAAAGATGTTATTTCTTAATTATACCAAACTTATCAATAATATAAGGTTCTGCATTATTCTTGTTTTGATCAATCTCGTAAGTTACGGCGGTCAGTTTATCTTTATTAATGGTAATACCGACAAAGTTTTGAATTTGGCCGCGTACTGGACGTCTATTATCGCTTGGATCTGGTCCATAAATCGCTGCATGATTTTCATCGGCTACTTCAAAAAGATTATAGTAAGCTTTTCCAAGTACAGGATCTTGATTTTTATAATATACTTTTGGTCCAGCTGTCGCAGGGATTAAATAAATCGTGCCATCCGGATTAACGGTATATTCAACAGTTTGTCCTTTTTTAGTTTCTGTAATTTTTTCTGTTACTGAAGCTACACCATCACTCTTTATTGGTTTCGTACGTGCATAGATATGATCATGCCCTTGAAGGACAAAGTCAATGTCAAGCTCCGCCATGAGGGGTGCTACCTGATTTCTAACCCCGTTCGGACCCATGATATCATCATCTGTTGCATGGTTCGAAGTCGTATATGGGCCTTTATGAATGTTAACAATAACCCACTTAGCGCCATTAGCTTTGGCTGCTTTTACATCTTCCTTCAACCATTCAATTTGTTCTTCTGAAAAGTTAGCATGTTGCTCAGAATCCTCGTTGCTATTAAGGACAACAAAGTGAGCGTTACTGTAATCGTAAGAATAATAAGCACCTGTTTCGGTAGCGGAGTTTTCAGGCACATCCAGATTAAAGTGGTCGATAAAAGCATAATTTTCATCCTCGTGATTCCCTGCAGAAGGAGCAACCGTTATATTTAGTAAGCTTTCCTGAGAGTGACCTAGAAGCCAATCCCATTGTTCCTCTTTGACTCCATCGTCAACTACGTCGCCATTGTGCATCATGAATTCAGCGTTAGGGACAGTATCTAAAGCCTTTGAAATGGTTTGAGACGAAAGGAACGCTTCATCTTCTGTTTTAGCTTGAGTATCGGCCAAATCAATAAATGTAAAAGCACCTTTTTTAGGAGCTGTGGTAAAAGAACCTACTTCACTCCATTTATTTAAGGATGCATCTCCAACACGGTAATAGTATTCAGTATCTTCCTTAAGTCCAGTTGCTACTGCTTTATGTACATACTCTTCTTGAGAATTTGTAGATAGGGTTGAGCTGCCTGAAAAAAGTAAAGATTTCTTCTTGAAATCAGGCCTCTTTGCACCTGTCTTTTTCACAACCTGTAAATCACTGTTCTTGGAATCAAGTGAAGTGTACCAAGTGAAGCCTTTAGAATGGGTAGAGTCGCCATGAAATGTTACAGTTACCTTACTAATATTAGTAGAATTTGAATCACCTGCTGCAAAAGAAACCGTATTGCCAAACCCACCCACAATGCTTAGAGTTAAGGCAACTGAAATCAATTTTCTTGCACCTTTTTTCACGTACTTTTCCTCCTCATATATGTATGATTACCATCTCTTCAGACAGCAAGTTAAATGTAACAAAACTCTATGTATAGATTATAAATTTTATATTTTAATTTAGTTAAAGTAGTGTTAATACTTCAAAGACGAAATTTACAGTTCTGGTGCAAAAAACGACCGTGAAAATATTACTATGTAAAAAGAAAAAGCACAAACTCGTTGGCAATCAACAAATTTGCGCTTTTTACTATCTCTCACATATTTTATGTAAACTAATTTAATTCTAAATTCCTTTTAATAAAAAAGAAGCCTTTGCTCAGTAATAGCAAAGGGTTTTTTATATATACGAAAAGGGGAGAATACTTTATCAGTTTAACCAGTTTTTAGGATTACTATACATATAAAGTTTATTAACCGGGTTTAGGTAAAAGTACGACAAGGAGCCTTATGGTAGGTGCGGGGATGTTTTCCTTTCGGAAAGCAAGTACCACACCAAATAAAAAGCTTTCTTTTTGTGTGAAAGAGAAATAAATTAGCAACAAGGGGATTGCTGGAAGATGTAGAGTGCATTTCCACAAGCATATAATAGTTGTTGCAAAGAAAATAAACAAATATAGACTCAAATTTTGCATTTATCTTTTGATGTGTTTACGACACTAAATACAAAATTCGAGTCCTATAATCAACATTAGTGAACAGGATTATACAGTTATAAAAAGAAAAAAGACCTTAATGATCTTAAGACAGAGCACTTAAATAAAGATTTAATGAATCTTCTACTTCTTTTACAATTAACTGAATGAAATCATGATAATTTTTTGTTGTATGAGATTTATCTAATGCTTCATAATAAGCTAATCGATTTTCTACTTTAATAACCACTGCAGGAAAACCAGCTTTCATCAATTCTAAATTTAAGAGAAGGCGAGATGTACGTCCATTGCCATCAATGAACGGATGGATTCCAACGAATATTGCATGTAGCATAGCTCCTCGCTCCACTGGATGTAACTTTTGTGCTTCATTCTCATACCAATTGATTAACTGTTCCATTTGTTCCTTGATTAAATAAGGCGCTGGTGGTGTATGTCTTGCGCCAGCAATAAACACTTGTTGATCACGATATACACCTGCGTATTCATCATCAATTCCTTTTAAAACTAGTCGATGGAGATTTTTTATTTGCCATTCTGTTAATGGCTCTCCTTTTTGCACAATTTCTTCAACGTATGCAATCGCATCTCGATGATTGATGACTTCCAAATGTTCTCGCATCGTTTTACCGCCGACAGTAATCCCTTCTAACACAACCTTTGTTTCATTTATTGTTAATGTGTTACCTTCAATAGCATTGGTATTATATGTCCATTCAAGCAATAGCTTTTCACGCAAACTTTTTAATGTATATTTAGGCAAAGGACGTAAGGTATCTAGCTTCACCTTTTTCCTATCTATTTGTTCAAACATTTAATTTCACCTCTATACCTCGGTCTATATTTCTTATTTCAATTTTACACTAACTATTAAGTAAAAACAGCTTACACTATTTTAATGATTAAGTAAAAATGGGGTGAGTGATTATAGAATAATTCATTTCGCTATATTGAGTTATGTGGATCCATTTGTAGCTATAAGTTCAGAACGAGAATATAGTCCTAGTTTATATAAAACATGGTCATGGAAGTAAAAAGGCTTATACCTATTCAGTCACAATAAGTTTTCGCTTTTTCTTTTACTTTAGACAACCTTTTTTGATCTTTATTCTTTAAAAAGTTTATTACCTTGAGTAAATCTTTGTGAATTGAAATAATAGTCTTACTTAACAATATCTTAACATTATATTTATACTAACTTTATACTTCTCCTTTACCTTTGAATTATTGGTGATATACATCTTAGAAGAAAAGGGAGAGATTTGTTGTGTTTAAGAAAGTTTTCACTAAAAAAGTTGTACCATTTGCTACTGTGACTACGATTGCACTTGGGAGTTTAATTGGAGTAACAGTCTATGATAAAGTAGAAGCAGAACAACAGCCTCAAGTACAAACAGCAAAACAAACTCAAAATGCCATGCATGCTGAAGCTGTAGAACAGATTAAGAAAGAAAACCCAGATATCAAAAATGTTATCTTTTTGATTGGAGATGGAATGGGCCCTTCTTATATGACAGCTCATCGATACATGACAGATAACCCTAAAACACCAGAACGTGAACTCACAACATTTGATGAACATTTTATTGGAGTACAAACGACTTATCCAGAAGATGATAAAGAAAATATTACAGACTCTGCAGCTGCTGCAACAGCTATGTCAGGTGGGGAAAAAACGTATAATAATGCGATTGCAGTAGATAATGATAAATCTGAAATTAAAACAGTCTTAGAGCAAGCTAAAGAGAATGGCATGTCAACAGGTCTAGTGGCTACATCAGAAATCACCCATGCAACTCCAGCATCGTTCGGTGCACACGATCACCATCGCGATAACATGAATGAGATTGCAAATGATTATTATGACGAAATGATTAATGGTGAACATAAAATAGATGTTTTGCTTGGTGGAGGAAAGAAAAACTTTATTCGGGATGATCGCGACCTAACACAAGAATTTGAGAAAGACGGCTATGGATACGTAACAAACAAAAAAGAGTTAGTAAAAAATAAAGATGAACAAGTTCTAGGTCTGTTTGCTGATGGTGGTCTAGATAAAGCAATCGACCGCAGTGCTAACACTCCTTCAGCCGAAGAAATGACGAAATCGGCTATCAAACGTTTAAATCAAAATGAGAATGGATTCTTTTTGATGGTGGAAGGAAGTCAGATTGATTGGGCAGGGCATGATAATGATGTGGTCGCTGCTATGAGTGAAATGGATGATTTTGAGAAAGCATTTAAGGCAGCGATTGACTTTGCGAAAAAGGACAAGCATACACTAGTGATTGCCACAGCTGACCATTCAACGGGTGGATTGTCATTAGGAACCAATGATGAGAGTGGCGAGGGAATCTATAATTGGTCAACAGCCCCAATTAAAGCAGCTAAGAAAACTCCTGACTTTATGGCTAAGCAGATTATAAACGGTGCAGATGTAGAAAAGACTTTAAAACAAAATATTAAACTAAAGTTAAAACCAGAAGAAATTGAATCTGTTAAGCAAGCTGCCCAAACAAATGACGAAACAAAGATTGATAATGCTATTGAGGATATTTTTAATAAGCGTTCCTACACAGGATGGACTACGTCAGGACATACTGGTGAGGAAGTAGATGTTTACGGATATGGCCCTGGAAAAGAGATGTTTTCAGGATTAATGGATAATACGGAACAAGCTGAAAACATCTTTTATATTTTAGAACAAATGAAACAAAATAAATAGTTGTTCTTTTTGAAAAAGACAAAGAGGCTAAATGGGAGCTTACGCTTTCATTCAGCCTCTTTGTCTTCATTCGATTCTCTATTTTCTTAAAATTATAGATTCCTGTATTAAAGAAATTTAAAAGGTATATCACATATAAAATTAGTTAAAGGGGAACTACATGAATTATTTCATATTAAAATCCTTGATCGACTTTGATTTTATTTTCCTTGGTACCCCCACGAGCCCATATAATAACGGGAATTAATAGTAAAGATAAAATACCTCCACTTAACGATAAAATGGCATAACTTGAATGAGCTACCACCATTCCAGATAAAGCCCCACCTAAAGCCCCTGCTAAAGCAATCAAAACATCTATAGTACCTTGCGTTTTCGCGCGTGTTGATGGTTCTGTGGCATCCACAATTTGAGCTGTTCCACTAATCAACCCTAAGTTCCACCCCAATCCAAGTAAAGAAAGAGCTACAACTAAGAGAACCATCGAATCACTCGGTGCCATAGCTGCTACTAGACCAGCTAAAAGAAGGGTAACGCCTGACGCAATTGTCATCGCTGTTCGCCCAATTTTATCAATTAAGATTCCTGTAAATAAGGAGGGAAGATACATAGAACCAATATGAAATCCAATGACAATGCCTACTTCACCTAAACCATGCCCATGATGCTTCATATGGACAGGTGTCATGGTCATGATCGCAACCATTACAATCTGAGTGAGGAACATAACTGTTGCCCCTACCGTCACTCCTCTGTGATTATTGATTGGTATAGAGGTCTTTGTACTCTTTTGCTTGTCAGCTTCTTGTTTCTTTTCTTCTATCGCTCTGGCTATGAGCAATGGATCTGGGCGAAGCAGGATATAAAAGACAAGCCCAGCTAAGATATAGGCAACGGCTGATAAAATGAATGGCCCTGCAAGTGCCGGCACATGGATAGATAATGCTAGTTTTCCCATTACTTCTGTTAAGTTAGGCCCTGCTACTGCTCCAAATGTGGTGAACACCATGGACATACTTACTGCAGTGGCTCGTTGCTTCGTATTTGCTAAATCGGTCCCTGCATAACGAGCTTGTAAATTAGTGGCTGTTCCTGCTCCATAAATGAGGAGAGAAAGAAACAAAAGAAAAACACTATTAAGAATGGTTGCGAGGATAACACCAATCGCTCCTATCCCCCCTAGAATAAAGCCTGTGGCAAGCCCTGCACGACGCCCTTTTCGTTGAGAAAGTCTTCCTACAAACCATGCAGCTCCCGCAGATCCTAATGTGAATAAAGCCGTTGGTACTCCTGCATAGGAATCCGTTCCAAGCATTTGTTGAGCAAGAATTGCTCCTACAGTGATTCCAGCAGCGAGTCCTGCACCTCCAAAGATTTGTGAAAGGCCTACTATAAGTAATGTCCGTTTGTATAACGTTTTTTGTTTTTCTGATGAATTAACGTAGTCTTGTAACCAAGTTGATTGGACCTCTAACGCTTTTACACGATCTTTTTTTACCATAATCTAACCTACCTTTCAGAAAACTATTTCTACTTTTTATAACCCTCCAACTAGATTTGAGTTATCATAACACGTACAAAAATGCCATACAATGTTATAATTGTATGGCGAACAATATTATGTACAATCGTTTAATAAACGTGTTAGGATCATCAATCCTTGTTCAAGCTCTTCAAGTGTTTTTGGTGCACAGACAGCAACCCTTACAGCCCTCTCTGGACAACTATTTCCTACTACAAAACGTTCAGCTGCATACACTTGCACCCCTTGCTGTGCAGCTAATATTTCAAATTCAGCACCTGTAATCTTTCCTGGTAATAGCAACCAATGAAAAATGCCTGTATCAGTACCTAAACACGTATAGTCCGCCAAATGCTGATTTACAACTTGATTTCTGCGAATGGTTTGTTCCCGATGTCTCTCAATTATAACTTCAAATTGATTCGATACAATAATACGTGCTGTCAGTTCTGCTAATAACGGGGAAACTGATATATTTAAATTATAAAGTGCCTTTGAGATTGTCTCCTTCAATCGACTCGGCACTGATACATAGGCTAGTCGTAACCCTGGTGCTATTGATTTCGATAAACTCGCAATATAGATAACCTGTTCTGGTGCATAGGATGCCACTGCTGGAAGTGATTTATCGTTATGTAGATGATACGTCGCATCTTCAATAATGAACTGATTATACTTTTGGGCAATTGCTGCAATTGCTTTTCGGTTCTCAACAGACATACAACAAGCAGTTGGATTATGATAATCAGGGATCAAGTAAATACCTTTAATATTCTCATTTTTACATGCATATTCAAAGGCAGTTGGACTCATTTCATAATTCTCTGATTTTATAGGTACTAATTGTACACTAAGCATCGCTGCAGCAGTTTTTAAACCCGGGTAGGTATGCTGATTAACGCCCATACGATCTCCTGGCTGACAAAGACTCGCCAGTGTGGCAGCAATGGCATTTTGCCCCCCATTTGCAAATAAAATGTGATCAACTGTTGTTTCAAATCCACCTCTTCGAATTAGCTTTACAGCTGCATCTTTTTGCCAAAGGCTATCACCCGGTCGACCATAACCAAACCATTTTTCATAATCTGTCTCCTGCAGCATATTTTTTAGTTGAAGTAGGAGTGGCTCGTATGAAGCATTATCTGGCAGTGTTGCGCCCATTTCAATTAAATGCTTAGGCTTTATATCTTCAAGTAAATATGCATTCGATAACGCATCATAAGATACAAATGTACCACTTCCAACAGTTGCACTTAATAAGCCCTTTAACTCACACACCTTAAATGCTTTTGAGATGGTACTCAAATTTAAATCTAAATAATCAGCCAGTTCTCGCTGTGGAGGAAGTTTTGTTCCAGGTAATAAAGCTCTGTTTATAATATCTTGTTCCAGCTGACCTGCGATTGCTTGATAAATAGGCTTTTTCGTTTTATCAATAGATGGCTTCCAGCTCATCGGATAGTTTTCAAAAGAATTAATTGGCATAATACGCATCCTTTTTCGTAAAATTTGATAATTGTCTTACTTATAAAACAATTATAATTTTTGTTTTACTTTTTGGCTATCAGGGAGTGCGGGAATTCATCTTTAAGTAAGATTACATCCTTAAATAGTACAATACACATAATAGAATTAAGATTTTGCAAAGTTAACATAATGTTGATTATCGTACGTGAAAAGCCGTTGAAAACCCTAATTTCAATAGCTTTTATTTCTTAACCTTTAATTTCTTATAAAAATGATCTTTAATCTTTTTCAAAGAAATAAGAATATGAGGTTGTTCGAAAGGAATGAAAACTTCCAACCCTTTCTAGTTCTCATCGAGAGAAAAGTAAAGTTTACTCCACTTTTTAATTACACACCCCTTAATCCCTTCTGGAATAACACCATGTTGTTTGGAACTTAAGTTATTTATATCTGAAATACTTGAATTTCTGAATCTTAATAGGGAATGACTTGCATAAATTAGGCATGTTTTTGTGAATTCAACTCGATATAATTTTTCTTCTAAAAATAGTATATGATTTAATTGTGACTGCCAGTAAAAAGGTTCAGGTTCCCTACCTTGAAGTTATTTTCTTAAACGGTATAATAATTTATACAATATTTAAAATTTTCAAAAAATATAATGAAGGGGATGAAAGTTATGAAAAAAAGTGTAAAACTGACAACCTTGCCGGCTATTTTATCACTCGGATTATTGCTATCGCCATTTGCGGTACAAGCTGATACGCCTTACTACAGAAAGATCTACAGTCAGCCCGAAAAAATTATAGGACTTTATCCAGAAGTAGTGCCAGCAGAAGCGACACCTGCATTTACGAAAGGCCAAGAAGCATTTACGACGCAAGAAGAAATGATGGCTTATGTACAAAAGCTCGCTAAAAAAAGTCCATATGTAAAACTTAAAACTATTGGTAAGTCACAAGAAGAAAGAGAAATTCCAGTGCTCTATTTTTCAAAAGATAAAAAGTTTGCGGATGGAAAAGCATCAAAAAAGCCAACCGTTTGGCTTCAAAGTCAAATTCACGGAAATGAACCGGCAAGTGGCGAATCTGTGTTAGCTGTAGCAACTCGTTTAACGGAAGACCTTGGAAAAGATGTACTGAGTAAGGTTAACATCGTTGTTGTCCCGCGCATTAATCCAGACGGATCATATGCGTTCAAACGTCAGCTTGCGAATAATTTAGATGGAAACCGCGACTACATAAAACTTGAAAGTCCAGAAGTACAAAGCTTGCGAAATGAATTTAATCGTTTTTCACCAGAAGTCGTCATTGACGCCCATGAATATACTCCTTACAGCAGCAGTTTTAAAAATATCGGGAAAGAAGGCGTCTGGAAGTATCATGATATTTTACTTCAATCCGGCCGAAACTTAAATATTCCGAAAAGCATTAGAGAAGTATCTGATGAGTTATTTGTGAACAGTACACTTCATGATATTAAAAAGCAAGGATACTCGGGCGAGGTATACTATACGTCCCAAGTCAACAAGCAAGGACAGCTTGAGATTGAGGAAGGCTCGGTTGAATCGAGGATCGGCCGAAATTCATTAGGATTGTATCCATCGTTTTCATTTTTAGTAGAAAGCCGTGGAATTGGCATTGGCCGTGAAGATTTTGGTCGACGAGTAGGGGCGCAAGTTGCGACGCAGGAAAAGCTGATTAAACAAACAGCTTTGCACGCCAAACAAATCAAATCGATTGTCGCCAAAGAAAAAGCAGCCCTTGTTCGAAAAGGAAAGAATGCCAATGACCACGATCTAATTGTGGTGAATAGTGAAAATAAGAAAATACCAAACTCCACTCTTGAAATGGTGGATGTTGAAAGTGCTTCTGTCAAAAATATTCCTGTGACATATTACAGTGCAAAAGAAGCTACGCCGTCCCTTGTCCGGGAACGTCCGACTGCTTATATTTTAAAACCAGGTTATGAGGGTCTAGCTGCAAAACTGAAAGGGCAAGGAGTAAAAGGATTCAAGTTATCCAAAGAAACAGCTCTTTCAGTAGAGGCTTATAACGTCAGCAGTCGTATTGAAAATGAAGCATATGAAAACAGACCAAATATAAAAGTACAAACAAGCCTAAACCAAAAAACAGTTTCGTTTCCAAAGGAAAGCTACGTCTTTTTAACGTCACAGCCTCAAAACAATTTATTATCTCTATCGCTTGAGCCTGAATCAGTAGACAGTTTTACGACGTTCGGGTATCTGCCTACTGAAATAGGACAAGAACTTGATGTCTATCGTTTTACACGTTCGATTGAGAAATCGCCATTGCAAAAAGAGTCTCATAAATAATGAAAAAGCGTGAGGCTTGGCTTCACGCTTTTTTTATTTTGTATAGTAATTAATGTTCAGTTTTTACTTTCAAATTCAGAAACCAAATATTGTATAGAACGGTGTTTAAAAGAAGTTGTAAAGCAAAACTATGTTTTAAGATTGATAGATACAAATTCAGTTGATATAAGACTCATTGTAGGACTCAAATTTTGTATTGAATGGGAAGTGTCCATGAATCAAAAGATAAATTATGCAAATTTAGTTTATATAAATCATGTTTAAGGTAGTAAAAAAGCACAAACCTGTTGATTGCCAACTAGTTTATGCTCTTTCTTTTCACATAGTTATATTTTTGCAGACTGGGATAGAAGCAATTATCATTCTAAAATAAAAATAGACCTAAAAATTAATTATTAGGTCTATTTATTAAGTGTCTAATAAGAAGTGTTTGGTTGTTGTGAACTCTTTGTAACCCTTTCGTTTGACTTGAAGAGCAAACCGATATTTATTAAACCAGCAATGGCGACTAAAACATAAACAATTCGAGCTAAGATTGCGTCACTCCCACCAAAAAGTGTAGCTACTAAATCAAATTGGAATAACCCTACTAATCCCCAGTTAATGGCACCGATAATGCTCAAGACAAGAGCTCCTTTTTGTAATCCCGTCATTTGAGTACCTCCTATTTTTATTATCTATAACTCCTTTAATGTACATATTTCCTTTTAAATAAAATATAAACATTTAAGTTAAATTATATCTCCTAGTAAGATGAGATAGGTATGGAGTAATTTGCTTCCATGGACCATCCCCATTCTATATTCTTTTTTGTTTTTATATTGTATAAGGTGTCTAAGTGCTAGTTAACATAAAATAGTAATAAAAGCTCAAACCTGTTGAATGCCAACAAGTTTGAGCTTTTTCTTTTCATTTTAAAACAGATTCTTTTTCAGCAGATGAGGGCTTGATTTTTATAAAAAAGGTTAATTCATTAAAAGATTATATGTTTGATGTTTTTACATCATATTATACAACCCATAATTCTCCATCGATTCCATATCTTCATCTTTTACAATGTTTTGAAATTGTGTATAGGCCATATAATCTATACATTCTTGTTCAGGGGGGACAATTATTTTTAATTCTTCTACCGTTCGTCTAAAGTACTCTTCAACTTCAAATATATTATATGGTTTTTGAAGCGAAGCTAAGATGTAAAGGGATGAAGATTCATAATCCTTCTCTAGCATGCAAAAGGGACAAGATAAATAATATTGTTCTACTGTTACGTTATTTTTGTAAATATCATAAAAGAGTTTCCTTGTATCCATAATTCATCTCTTTTCTAAATTCTTCTAAATTTCTTCTAGCTATATTACATTATATATATTCAATAAAGTCGTGAAAAAGCGAATAGTTATATATCATAAATATACTTAAGACCGCCTTATACACTAATGCATACTGCGCGGTCTTTGGTATGGGTATATTTATGATTTCAAAAAAGGTTCAAGGCTATAGGAAAAATAAAAAATTGAGGTTATCGGCTGAGGCTCTCATGCTGTTTTCGATGACTACGAATAAAAGAAGAAATCTTGCTGTAATAATATCGTTTCTGTTTTCCAAAAAAATCCATACGTCCTTATTCTCAATGATGTCATATGTTTCGTCTAATAGTTGATCGCGTTTTTTCGCAGGAAGTTTTAATCCAGGATATATCATCCTGCTTATATATCTCTCTTTTAAATCTCGTTGGATTAACTCTTTTTGATTTATGGTTAAAGTCGAAAACCTTTTATTCATTTTGATAAATTTTCCATTTATATATTTGTGATTTTTCATGAGGAAACGTTGATTTCCTCTCCTGATATTTGCTACCCTATCATCCAAGTGCTATCTTTTTTATAAGGCTTCTTTCGTAAAGATTGTTATTAAAATCCTGAGGCCGATTTGAACGTAGAAATAGTTATTTTTTCGTTAATATTAAATTTAATAAAAGCCTGTTTCACTAGTGTAAACAAGATCAATCACCTTTTTTCTCTTCATAAGCAACAAAGTTTGAGAAAAGAGCCTGTTATAAAAGAAAACAATGGAGACGATTCTATGGTAAAAGAAATAATATTGAATAATACTTTAATTAAAGTGCACAGTTTTGAAGAAAGAAAAGTGAATAATTCCACTGAGATTTCAGTTGGTTTTGAAGTCACGAGTGAGGCGTATCATGATATAGCAACGTTACTATGTCAAGGTACATTTGATGTGAAAGTACCTGAAAGAGCCTTATCATTTATAGGAACCATTAAGCAATATTCTACTTCAATTACAAATTTGTACGAAAAAGGGCAAGTTGGAGATTATTCATTAACTTTGCTTGAAGTGAAGAATTAAGAAAGTAGGGTAGGAGTGATGAAATTAAGTATTTTAGATCAGTCACCAATTTCTTCAGGTCAAACAGCTAAAGAAGCATTAAATGAATCAATGAAATTAGCTCAAGCTGGAGAAAATTTAGGGTATTCTCGCTATTGGATCGCCGAACACCATGATTTACCAGGACTTGCATGTTCAGCACCAGAAGTGATGTTAAGTTATATTGGAGCTAATACAAATAAAATACGTATTGGTTCAGGAGCCGTTTTGTTGCCTTATTATAAACCGTATAAAGTGGCAGAAGTTTATAATATGCTAGCTACATTGTTTCCTAATCGAATTGATATGGGTATTGGACGAGCTCCAGGTGGGTCGGCTGAAGCGACAAATGCATTATCTGATAACTTTTTGCAGCAGGTGTGGAACATGCCAAATTTAGTGAATAATCTTATTCATTTTTTAGATGATGATTTTCCGGAAGATCACGAGCACTCAAAAGTTACAGCTTCTCCACTCCCAGAAATTTCACCAGTACCTTATATTTTAGGTACCAGTAAAAAAAGTGCATTATTTGCAGCAGAAAATGGATTATCCTATGCTTTTGGACAGTTTATGAGCGACAATGATGGAGCATCTATTATTCAAAAATACAAGGATTCATTTACACCAAGAAAACGGGGGGACCGCCCTACGGTGATCTTAACTGTTTCAGTGATATGTGCAGAAACGAATGAACAGGCAGAAGAAATTTCCTTAAGTCCCCTTATTTGGTCCTTGTTGAAGGAAAAGGGAGAAGGTCACCTTGGCGTCCCTTCTATTCAAGAAGCAAAGCAATACGTGCTAAATCCAATAGAAAAAACAACCCTACATAAGATGAAACAGAACATGATAATCGGGAATCCTCATGTAGTGAAACAGAAATTGAACGAGCTACAAACTTTATATAAAATAGATGAAATCATGATTGTAACGATAACACACTCTCCGGAAGACCGAATTCAGTCCTATCAATTGATTGCAGAAGAAATACTAAAAAAGAGATATGACCTTAATTAAGTTATCAGGTGCTGATTCTTAATAAGTGCACCGATTTTAACAGTCTTTTTTTTCCACAATATCGGCTACTAAAATCATATTAGTTATTCAAGAAAAGGGCGCTTTAATGGAGTAACGAAAAAAGCCTAATTTCTCAATTTTAATACTGAGAAATTAGGCTTTTTAACAGCAGAATTTTCTTAACTTTTTAAATCTATATTTTCCTAACACTACCTCAAGTTGGATGTGCAAAATAACTCCTAAAGTGACGCTTAAGCTTAAAAATCCAAATTAAAAAAGTCGGCTTCTTATAAGTAATTCTACTTTTTCAGGTTGAAAATTACTTAGCGTATAATATTTGAGTTTTGTCGGTAAGGCTCCTATGTATTTCTAGTTAAGTCGGGTAAGCAGGGGGCATCACTGCCCCCAACTCCCCTAAGAACCGTACGTGAGGTTCGAGTAGGAGCCCAGCGAGCTACCATCGGTGGATGGCGCTTTTCCAAACCCCTCTCGCGGAACGAAACGTGAGAGTTTCCTACTCATTTCGCTCCCCAGTAGTTAACAGTTAGCCAATTTTCTTTCCATCATATGTCCCTGAATGTATGCTGATATGGCATTTTTCACAGACAGCCAATGTCTTTCTGTTCATAGCTATCATTCTCTTTACCCAGTTGGCTTGTTCTCTGCCTGTTTTTCTTAGGTCTTTTAGTTTTTTAACGTGGTGTATTTGAATTTTTTCGTGAGAACTGCAAAGTTCGCAAGTGTCATTTAATAATCTATCTATCAACTGACTTCTTGTATTGTAAATTTGCGTTGGTGTATCTTCAATCTTTGCACTCTTTTGAAATTTAATTTCAAATCCACCAAAGTAGGCTATTAGTGGTTTTTTCTTTTCTCTTTCAACGACTATCTGAATGACCTTAAGTTCTTTTGCCTTTTGTTTTCCTTTGCCCTTTATAAACCTAGTTGATTTGTATTTCTTGTACATCTTGTTAAGCTTAGACTTATACTTATTAGCGAATGTTTTCATCAAGGAGAGTTCCATCGTTCTTTTTACTTTGCCCATTCTGTGGACGTTATAAGCCATCATATAGTATTGAACAAAACCCCTAAACTCTGATTGATATTGACTGATAATATCATAGTCCGAATTGATGGTTCTTTCAGGCTTGTGAATGGGTTTACCCTTTTTCATATATTCTTTTTCTTTCAGGTTCATTACTTCTTGGGGCACTCTTAGTCCAATAGCTCCGTTAATGCTTCTTTGTCCTCGCTTATCTAGTTTGGTATCACTATGTAGTACATGGATATCATAGCCTAGGAATCTAGCGTATTGTGTTTTACCGTGAGTAATTAATGTCTTTTCTTTACTTAAATTCAGTTTCAGTTCATTCGTTAAGAAATCTGCGATTTCTTGCTTAATAGTTTCAGCTTCTTTTTTACTCCCTGAAAACCCCATTAACCAATCGTCAGCATAACGAATGTAGTAGAGCCTTCTAAAATTTTCATCGTGTGTATCTTTCGATGGAATTTTATGTGCTTCTTTCTTCAACTTTGCTACGACATCCCATTCCTTACGGTATGTATGCCTGCTGATTAGTTTTTGTAACTTTTTATATTCTGGGCTGGCATTACGTCTAGTTCCTTTTGTATACCGTGGGATAAGCTTGCTCTCAACGAATTTGTCTAGCCTATCCATATAGATATTTGCTAGTAATGGACTAAGCACGTTACCTTGAGGGCAACCACTTAGTGTCTGATTGTATTTCCAGTCTTCCATATAGCCGTTTTTCAATAGGTTTGTTAAAAGCCGTAGAAGACGGTTGTCTTTGACCTTTTCACCCAAGATATTAATTAAAATATCGTGGTCTATATTGTCAAAGCAGCCTTTAATATCTCCTTCGATGAACCATTTAACACTTTTCCAACCACCTTTAAATTTGATTTCTTCCAGGGCGGATTGGCAGCCACGGTTCGTGCGGAATCCGTGCGACCGATCGCTAAATTGTGGCTCATAATAAGCTCCTAAAATCAACTTAATTACTTCTTGTAATAACTTATCAGACCAAGAGGGAATACCTAAGGGACGTTTTTTATTGCTGTTTTTCTTGTTGATGTATTCTCTTCTAACGGGCGTCCATCGATATCGTTCCGATTGCAAACTCTCAATGATGTCATCAATTTTCCTAAGCGACATCCCATCAACTGTTTCTCCATCGGAACCTGCTGTCATTGCTCCATTATTTGCGTAAAGATTTTGATAAGCCATTAGGTAGAATTCCTTTTTGAATAAAAGTCGATAGACTCTTTCAATTGGAGTTCTATTTTTACCTTTTTTGCTAATGATACTTAAAACTTTTACGGCGTTCTGCATTTCGCATACCTCCAAGTTTTTGTTATCGTAACTACCTATTTTCCTTCCCCTAATCTTCCACTTACTTGGTCACCCGTTGGGTGGTACTGTCGATTCAACGGCACACATTACGGTCCGTCTGTGTAGAGTCCATTACAGCTCTACATTGGGTACTATGAAAATTCCGTAACCCTAGGAGTCTCCTCCCGTAGGCAATCTCGTGTTCTCCGTTATTAGAACGTTTAGCTCAACTTAGGTTCTCCATTCATTTCCTTACCTGAATTCATTATTCAGTGTCTCCTAACCTTGGATTTCTTCATGCGAAAGGCTTACATGAGTATGTTAGGGTAGAGAAGTTTAAACTGTGTATCCCTGATGTGAGTTTCCATCACTGGAAATTGGAGTTCAAGCAGTTTATCCTTAACCATATTGTGCAGAACTTGCCAAGCAATACCATAACAGTTTTCCGTGTATCCTTGGCGTTACTACTATGCTCTTGTCCCCTTAGTCTTTTCGACCTTAGGTGAGGTAGCTGTTCTCAAAGTATTTTCCAAGGACTTTGGTTCGATTATCGAACAATCCTAATAACGAATGACACGACGCACCCTTTCAACTCATACGGCTCAAGCCTCCCATTGCAGGTCCATTTGCTGTTGTATCTTCATCACACACCCTAATGGTAAGTAAAACGTACGCCGACGCTCCAAATGGAGGTATACATAACAGTACGTTTCTTTTGTCAAAAGATAGCCACAACCTTATGTGCCTACGAGAGACCAACGAGAAGTCAGCTCCCTTTCGGGTCTATCATGGGTTTGTCCATAAGGACGATAGTATCCATCCAGTTATACAGTTTCCTGCTTTCCTGTTCTCTTTCGAGATAACGGCATTCGCTTTCTCTCGTATCCTTTACCCTCTGTCACATCGTTTGACTTTACAGTCATCCTACTGCTTACGCAGATGACATAGGGCTTACCAAGTTTCGCATCTTATAGATACGACGAGGTTAGGTGGGTTCTTTACTCCGGGCAAGATGCGGGACGCGGCACAGTAGCATTATGA